>JBAXXX010000088.1:0-16206 GCA_037127695.1 Verrucomicrobiia bacterium
TCCAGCGGGAGCTGGAATGTAAACACGCTGCCTTTTCCCAGGGCGGAGGTGACGGTGATCCCGCCGCCCATGGCCTCGGCGAGTCGCTTGGAGATTGCCAGCCCGAGCCCCGTGCCGCCAAACGGGCGGCTGTTTGTGGAGTTCGCCTGCGTAAAGGGAACGAATAGCCTGCGCAATGTCTCGGGAGAAATCCCGATGCCGGTGTCTTCGATGGAAAAATCCAAAAGCTGCCATCCTTTTTCGGATGAGGGGGCAACGCGGAAGGCAACCGATCCGCTGGAGGTGAATTTGACGGCGTTGCCGAGGATGTTGGTGAGGATCTGGCGGATCCGGCGCGCATCTCCGGCGATCTGCTCCGGCGCGCCGGAAGCGACTTCACAGACGAACCCGAGGCCTTTGTCGGCGGCGAGTTTGCGGGCGGCTGCGGCCGACTGCCCGACAAGCTCCGAGAGCGAGATCGGCGCCGTTTGGACGGCTAGCTTCCCGCTTTCGATGCTGGAGAAATCGAGGATGTCGTTCACGATGGCGAGGAGGAGATTGCCGCTCGCGGAGATCGTCTCCGCAAATTGCTTTTGCTTTTTATCGAGCGGGGTGTAGGTGAGGAGTTCGGCGAATCCGAGCACGCCGTTGAGCGGGGTGCGCAGCTCGTGGCTCACCACGCTGAGGAATTCGCTCTTTGCGACGGCAGAGGCCTCCGCGCGGCGGAGGGCCTCCGCCAGCCGCGCTTCCATGAGCTTCCTCTCGGTGATGTCTTCCTTGACCGCGATAAAATGGTGGATTTCTCCCCGGTCGTCGAGCACCGGCGAGATGGTTGCCGATTCCCAGTAAAACGAGCCGTCCTTGCGCCGGTTGTGAAACTCGCCACGCCAGATATTTCCGGACTGGATGGTTGTCCACAGGTTGCGGTAATACTCTGCATCCTGCTCCCCGGATTTAAAGATGCGGGGGTTTTCCCCGGCGATCTCCGCTCGCGTGTAGCCCGTCGTTTTTTCAGTGGCGAGGTTCGCATATTCGATGCTCCCGTCGGGGGCGGTGATGATGACGGTGCAGGCGCTTTGCTCGACGGCGGTCCGGAGGTTGATCAGATCTTCCTCCGCCGCCTTGCGCACGCTGATATCGCCCAGGACGACCCTGCACACGGGCGACCCGGCGTCGTCCTGCGCGGCAGTGGCTTCCAGGTGAGTCCAGGTGGCTGCCCCATGCTTTTTCACCATGCGCAGGTCGCACTGCTGCGGCTCGCCGGTTTCAATGAGCGCCTTGCGGAGCCTGTAGACGATATCTTGATCCTTGCTGAGGATGTGCTGGGCGAGCGGCGTCTTCACCAAGGCCGTGCGGGTCGTGCCCAGCAGCCTGGCGGCGGTGAGGTTGGCCTGAAGGATCATCCCAGACCCGCTCACGGTGATGTAGCCCACCGGCGCCAGGTCGTAGAGGTCGAAATAGAGCGCGCGGGAAGCCTCCAGCTCGGCATGCGCTTGGAGAAGCTCCTCGTTCTGCATCTCCATCTCGATCTGGTGTACGCGAAGCTCGTGGAGAATTTCCCCCCGAGCTTCAGGCGTGAGGTCCTCGAGCTTTTCCGCCGGCCCCATCTCCCTTTTCCGAAATTGCGCCTCGGCCTTCTGCCGGAGCAAGGCCTTTGCGCAGGGGGCACCCACCGATACCTCCGGGGTTGGGTTATCCTCGTTTTTCTGATCCATGTGATTTTGATTTTTTCTGCCCGGCCGCCTCGCGCGCCCAGGCCGGGAAGTCCGCAGGCACCGGCGCGGTGAAGCTCGCCGCCTTTCCCGTGGCCGGGTGCACGAGGGCGATTTTCCATGCGTGAAGGAAGTGGCGCGAGTGCGTGCCCCGGCGCCCGTAAAGCGGGTCGCCGACGACCGGATGGCCGAGGTGTTTGAGATGGACCCGGATCTGGTGGGTCCTCCCGGTGAGCGGGCGGCATTCCACCAGCGCCTTGCCCTCCCAGTTGGCGAGAACCCGATATTTCGTCGTGGCATCGCGCCCGCGCTCGCTGACCGTCATTTTCTGGCGGTGAACCGCATGCCGGCCGATCCGGGCTTCGATCGATCCGTGAGGCATCCGAGGAATTCCCTCCACAAGCGCGAGGTATGTCTTCTCAATATGGCGCTCGGCAAATTGCTCCGAGATCCAGCGGTGCGCGGGCTCGGTCTTGGCGATGAGGAGGCAGCCGCTCGTTTCTTTGTCCAGCCGGTGAACGATCCCCGGCCGGTCTTCTCCTCCCACGATCCGGATCCCTGCACAGTGGTGCAGGATCGCATTGACGACCGTGCCATCAGCATTTCCGGCGCCCGGATGCACGACCAGCCCGGCAGCCTTGTTCAAGACAAGAAGCTCCGCATCCTCGTGGAGGATATCGAGCGGGATATCCTGAGCGAGAACCGGAGAGGGGGCCGACTCCTCTGGAATTTTCACCTCCACCCGATCGTCCGCGCGCAGGGTCTGTGACGACCGGGCCGGAGCCCCGTTCACCAGGACATGCCCGTCTTTGACAAACCCCTGCAGGCGAACTCGAGAAAATCCGGCGATCCAGGAGCTGAGAAACCTGTCCAGCCGGCTCCCTGCCCCCTCGGCTCCCGCAATCCGGGATTCGTCGCTCATTGTGGCTTTTGCATTGCGGGGGCGGGATCGAACAGGTAGACCATGCAAAACCTTTCTGACCCCTGCCGAGCATGTTGGCAAACGAATCTTTCCAGAACTCCGAATCCCAGGGGCCGCCGCCACACGCGTTTGCCATGCCTGAGGAACCCGACGCGACGAGCATTTTTGAAGAATGCCCGTCGTGCCGCCTGCTGATGGACATGTCCGATGTCGCGCCATTTTCCGAGGTCACGTGCCCGGGCTGCGGAAAGAGTTTGCGCGCGCGCAAGCAGTTCAACCATTTCACGATCATCGAAAAAGTTGGAGAGGGCGGGATGGGGTCGGTTTACAAGGCGCTAGACAATAATCTCAACCGCCACGTGGCGCTGAAAATCCTTAAAAAGGAGATCAGCTCGAACCCGGAGGAGCAGGAAAAGCTGTCGAAGGAGGCCCATATCACCGCGTCGGTGAACCATCCGAACGTCGTCAAAGTCTACCACTTCGGACGGGATCACGGGCAATTTTATCTGGCGATGGAGCTGGTCGAAAAAGGCTCGCTGGACGACTTGATGACGATTCAAAAGCGCGTCTCGGAGGCTCAGGTGCTCGAGGTGGGGACCCAGATCGCGATGGGCTTGGCGGCCGCCCTCGAGCTCGAGCTCATCCATCGCGACATCAAGCCGGGAAATATCCTCTTCAAGGACGCCCACACCGCGAAGCTCGTGGACTTCGGGCTGGCGATCGTGATGGACGAGGAGGCATCCGGCCGCGGGGAGATCTGGGGCACCCCGTACTACATCGCGCCGGAAAAGCTGGATAGCCAGCCGGAGGATTTTCGAAGCGACATCTACAGCCTGGGAGGCACGCTCTTTCACGCGCTGGCCGGGCGCCCGCCCTACGAGGCCGACTCGCCATCGATGGTCGCCCTCAAGCAGCTCAAGAGCCAGCAGGTCAGCCTGCAGGCGTTCGCCCCAGACGTTTCGAGCGAGACCGCCTACGTGATCAACCGCATGATGGCCAAGAAGCCGGAGGATCGGTACCAGTCGTATGAGGAGCTGATCGGACACTTGACCTACGCCCGGGAAAAGCTTCTTGAGCGCGCGCGCCAGCCGCTTCTGCCGAAGCAGAGGGTCGTGATGGAGACCGAGGAAACCCGCAATGTGTCCGCCATCATCTCGCTGATCTTTCTGGTCCTTGTCGTCCTTGGCGGCGGGACCGTTTACCTGATGCGCGGCAGCCTCTTTCCCGCAACCTCCACAGATTCCGCGCCGCGGGAAATTAGCGCCCAGGAGGCGAAGGCGCTCTTTCTTTCCGCTGTATCGACCCTCTCCGGAGGGGATTACGAAGGCGCAAAAAACGAATTTCAGAAGATCTCGCACGGCATGCCCCAGCCGCAGAAAAACTGGTCGCTCATGAACGCCGCACTCGCGTGCCTCCTCCTGGGCGAAACGCAGCCAGCCCTCGAGATCCTCGATCCGCTCAAGTCTGGAGATCTCGATTCGATGGCGCCGGAAGAGAAATACCTCGCCAACTTTTTTGTCGAGGTCAGCCGGACGCTGCTGGAAAAAAGGCGGATCAGAGAAGGCACCAGCAAGAATTACGAAGCGAAGCAGGAAGCCTTTGCGCTGCTCATCTTCGCCATCTGGGACTGGGAGGCGAAATCCGCATTTTCCGATGCCGGACCGCTGCTGGAGTTATTTTTGGAGCATGCAGCCGCAGGGACTTGGGAGGCCAGCTACAAGCCGATCGCGGAGAAATACCTTGCGGACTGGCACCTGCTGGAGCCGGCAGAGCGAGCATTGTCGCAGGCGATGACCCCGGAAGCTGCCACCGCCCAGCTCGGCGCCATCCGGGAGGCGCGCACGCAGACGCAGACCGGAACGAGAGTGAACGAGCGCATGGATGCGATAGAGATGGCCCTAATCGCCAAAGGAGCAACGCCGTGAGGTCAGCCCGCTCGGCGGAGCGCGCTCCCAGATGCCGGAAAAATGAATTCCTGTGCGTGACTTGCGCGAAACCCTGTCTAGTATGGACCGTTAAGCCTGCCCTGGTCTCCAGCTGCGGACGCCCGGCGCGCCGGATGCGCGCAATGGCCCTGGATGGGGCGGACATTTGCGAACCATGAGATACCTGAAAGCCACTATTTTGATCGGCACGGTTTCGGCCGCTGTCGTGCTCGTGCTGTATTCCACCGGCTGGTTGACGAACACGATGGACCTTGTCCTCCTGCAGGCCTACAAGCTGAAGAAGCCGATGGTCACACAGCAGGGGACGCATATCCTTCTGCTTGCCATCCTGGCGTTTGCCGCCGCCTGGACGACGGTGGACATCTCCCGTCCGGTCCTCAAAACAATCATCGCGCTGGGCGCGGTGCTCCTGCTGCTGACCGGCTCCATGGTACTGGCCCTCTACCATGTTTTCTTCTCCCCGTTTCCCTCGGTTTTTGCCATCCTCACGAGCTTTTTCATCGGCCTTGGCTACGGGCGGACGGGGAGCGGATCCAGAAAGAAGCTGATGGAGCGGCTCTTCGGGCAAAGGCTTTCCCGAGGGGCATTCAACCAGCTCGTCAACTCCGACGTCCCGCTGGATTTCCCTGGGCAGCTTCAGGAGGGGACCGTGCTGGTCGTCGCGGTCCACAACCACTCGGAGCTGATGGAGCTTCTCACGCCGGAGAACTATGCGGCGATGACGAACCTTTACCTGCGCACCGCCTCGGATTACCTCGTCGAGGTTGGAGGGTATCTCGACGAGTGCGGCGGCGAAAGCGTGCGAGTCGTCTTCGGCGCGCCGCTTCCGGATGAAAGGCACGCGGCCAAAGCCTGCCGGGCCGCTCTGGATCTGGCTTCGAGGTTGGATGACCTCAACAAGGAATGCGATGCCACCTGGCAGCGGCGGCTGGATTTTCGGATCGGGATCAACTCGGGCGAGATGATCGCAGCCGCTTACGGCGGGACCCGGCTGGGAAGCTTCAGCGTGGCCGGGCCGGTCGTGGAGTTTGCTCGCAGGCTCTGCTCGGCCTGCGCGACCTACGGGTGCAGGATCCTCGTCGGCCCCGAGACCTACGAGCCGGCGGCGGAGACGCTGGAGGTCCGCCCGGTCGAGGTCATCAAGGCGGCCGGCGAGCGCCGGAGGGTCGAGCTCTACGAGATCCTCGCCCCCAAGCACGGGCTCTCGCCGGAGCGCGAGCGCAGCCGCAACCACTACTGGACGGGAGTGCTCCACTACCGCGAGCGCCAGTGGGACAAGGCGATCGATGAGTTTTCCAAGGCCCGGATCACCGGAATCCCCGACGCGGTTCTCGACTACTACATCCGGAGGGTCGAGCGCAGCCACCGCGGCGAGGAAGAGGTCAACAAGGAGCAGATGCTCCTGTTCCACGCAGTCTGAAGCCCGGCGCGCCCGCCATGTGCGACACCGCTGGGGAGGGCGATCGGGCCGAGCGGCTCTGCGCGGCCTGCGGCCTGTGCTGCAACGGGGTGATGTTCCATGGCGTGGAGCTCCAACCCGAAGACTCCCATCGGCGGCTCTCGGCGCTCGGGCTCAGGCCGAAGCGCAGGAGATCCCATATCCCCCAGCCTTGCTCCGCCCATGCACAATCGCGCTGCGCGATCTACGCGCACCGGCCGGCGCGCTGCCGGGCTTTTGTCTGCCGCCTGCTCGAGCGCCTGGCGGCCCGGGCGATCTGCGAGGCGGAGGCGCTCGAAATCATTCTGGAGGCAAAGGCGCTCGAGCTGAGGCTGCGGGAGCAGTTTCAGCTGGCCGGGGATGTCCGCGAGCACAAGGCCTTTGCCTCGCGATATGAGGCGGTATTCGCTCCGCCGCTCGACCCTGCGGCCGCCCGCCTCCGGGACGACATCGCAGCCGCCATGCGCGCGCTCGAGCAAACCCTCGAAAAAGATTTTCGGATCGGAGCGGCTGCCGTCCCGGGCGGTCAGCGCGAGGAAACCGGGTAGGCCGGATAAACCCGCGAGGAGATCGCCATGTTATTCGGGCGGGAATAAACCGCTTGGGCGACCGAGATGTGGCGGGTGCCAAACGCGGCTTCGCAGTAGCAGAGGTAGTATTCCCACTTCCGCAGGAACGTATCGTCAAACCCCAATGCGCGAACGCTCTCTCGCTTCGCCTCAAAATTCCTCCGCCAGAGCCTGAACGTGTTGGCGTAGTGGGGCGACAGGTCCTCGTAGTCGAGGAGGTTGAGGTCGCCGGTGGCGCGCATCGCTTCGGTGATCCGGGCGTTGCACAGGAACATCGAGCCGGGCGAGATGTGCTTCTGAATAAAATCCACGCCGTCGCGGAGCGTCCGATACTGGCTGTCCGGGCACAGGACGGACTGCAGGGCGAGGAGCCCGTGCGGCTTCAGCACCTGGTGGATCTTTGCAAAGTAGCCATCCACAAACCGGTCGCCAAGCGGCTCGCTCATTTCAAGGGAAACGACCTTGTCATACCGGCCGCGGATCGTCCGGTAATCGCAGAGCAGGATTTCGATCCGGTCGGCGAGCCCGGCCTCTTGGATGCGCGCGGAGGCCTCGGAAAACTGCTCTTCGGAGGTCGTGATCGTCGTGACCTTGCAGCGGCAGTGCCTGGCCGCATGGATGCTGAACCCCCCCCATCCGCTTCCGATTTCCAGCACCTCATCGGAGGCGGAGAGGTGGAGCTTGTGGCACACCTGGTCGAACTTGCGCACCTGTGCCGCCTCGAGCGATGTCTCCGGCGCATCGAAATACCCGCTCGAATACGCCATCGTCGGATCGAGCCAGAGCTTGAAAAACTCGTTGCTGAGATGTTCGCGGCGGTTTTCCCGGCATTCCTGGAGGCTGCTCGGGCGGGGCTTCTGGACCACGCGGCTGACAAGGTTGAGAATGTTAAATATCCCGGCACCTGGTGCCTGGGGCTTCCCCAATGCCTCTGCATCGCCTGAGTTCAGGATGAACCAGGCGATCGTTCCGGTGAGGTCCGGGGTCTCCCACTCGCCGGCCATGAAGCTTTCAGCAAACCCGATGGCCCCGAACAGGACGCAGCGACGGAAAAATCTCTCGTCCAGCACCCTGACCTCCGCATCCGCGCCCTTGTAAAGCCCTCCGTAAACGTGGCACGTCGAGTTCGGGAGGACGACGGTAAGCGTGCCGTGCTTCAGCTTGGAGAAGCTATTGAGAACAAGGCTTCGAAAAAACATCTCAGGGGGCCAGGTCGAGCAGGACCTTTCCTCCCCTCTGTTCCTGAGCGGCGGCGAGGACGGCCTCGGCGGCGCGAGAGAGAGGGAACGACGCATGCACCGGAGTGAAGAGCGTCCCGGACTTCAGATGCGCGGCCAGGGCGGAATAAGTCGCCAGAAGCTCGGACCTCCCCGCCCGCTCGCGCCACCGCTTGAGCCAGAAACCATGGAATTTCAGTTCCTGGAAAATCAGGAGGCCGTTCGGGATTTTGAGCGCCTGCTTGCTCATCGCCCCATAGGTGACCATCGTCGAGCCGGATGCAAGCGAGCTGGCGATGTTGAGCGCGCTCTGGCCGCCGACGGCGTTCAATGCGAGCACGGGTTTTGCCCCCCCGCAGAGCGCTTTGGCTTCCTTCCGCAGGTCGCACTCCTCGGTGACCACGACATCCGCTCCGGACGCGCGAAGCTCGTCGGCAAGCGTCTCCCGACGGACCACGTTCAACGTCTTCCACCCCAGCGCGTGCGCAAGCTGGATCACGCTCCGCCCGACTCCGGAATTTGCGGCGTTCTGCACAATCCAGCCGCCTGGCTGGACCTTGACAAAATCGTGCAGCATCCGCCAGGCGGTCGCCGGGTTGACCGTGAGCATGGCGGCCTGGAAGCGATCCAGCCCATCCGGGAGCGGAATGACGTTTGCTGCCGGAACGACCATCCGCTCGCACCACGTTCCGAAGGCCATGGGCAGGACCATCTGCCCTGCCTGAAGATGGCGGACATTCCCGCCAGCTGCCGCCACGCGCCCGACCCCTTCGTTGCCGATCGTGGCGGGCAGGGCAGGCAGGTCACCATAGGCCCCCTCGATCACGTTGATATCCGCCGGATTCACCGGGGCCGCCAGCATCTCGATCTCGACATCGTCGGGCCCTGGGGCAGGAACGGGAATGTCAACGGCGGCAAGAGATTCCGAGGCGGGACCAAACTGGGAGAGGCGTGCGGCAAGTGGCATGGCTCATTCTTATGACTCCGAGCTCAGGATAGCACGCTCAGAATTGCACGAAATTTCGTCAAAGAGCCTCGGCGATGCCCAGGAGGACGTCACCCACCCGGGCAAACTCGCTCGGCTTATTCCGCTTCAGCCAATCCCTTCGCATGCGGGTCTCCAGCGCGCGGACATCTGCCGCCACCCGCTCTGCCTTGGGCGGCGCGGGGCGCTGCTTTTTCCTGCGCCCGTGCAGGACCAGGAAGATCTCCTCAAACACCCGCAGCGCAAAAAGCCCGGTGAGGATCTCTGAAGCGACCAGAGGATCCTGCGGTGCGGATTTTGCGAGCAGGCTTTCGATTTTTTTCGTGAGGTGCTTGATCATGCGCAGGGCGGCGGCGTGCTTCTGGTATGGGTGCTTGAAGATCATATCTGGCAGGCCGGATTCCGCGTCGAACCAACTGTCAGGCATGTCCTTCGATCGCGGCTGCTGCCAGAAGCTCAGCGCCTGCCAGGAGGCCAGCCGCCCTGCGGCGGATGCCTCCCGCAGGAGGCCGAGCAGCCTGCCGGTAGGATCGCCCAGCTCGTAGCGGGAAACCGCCGGCTCCATCCGGCTTTCCCGGAGCGCCGGAGAAAGCGGATTCCATGCGGCCGCCGCGCCAAGAATCAGCCCGGGAAACGAAAGCCCAAGCGCGTTGATGTGCCCGTAGTCGCCCCAGTCGGTGTTCAGGAGGCCTGCGGCCCCGCGCCTCCTGCCCAGCTTTGCGAAGCGGGTGATGTTCTGATGCGCGGTCCGATAATCGTTGATCGCCCTGCCCCAGCCGGCAACGCCCGGGCACACATAGTATCGGCAGCCTGCATTTTTCAGCAGCTCCGAGCGGCTGTTCTTCAGATCCGCATCATAATCCCAGTCGAGTGCAATGGCATCCGACGGAATTTCCCCGACCAGCTCCGGATGGTGGCCGATCACATCGCCCCAGAACATCGGCGTCGAGCCGGCCTCTCGCACGGCCGCCATGATCTGCTTGAGAAAATCCACATAGAGGCGTCCGGCTCCGAGCTTCGCCGCGCGCCTCCTGTTCTTCCCCTTGCCAAGGTCAAATGTCTCATCCGCACAGATGTTAAAAATCTTGGACCGGAAGAGCGGCCGAACCTCGGCAATGATTTCCCGCACGAGCGCGATGGATTCCGGATTCCGACAATCCAGCGTGTAGTGCGCCTGCCGGTCCCACCAGTTGAACGGCTCGCCGGAAACATCGCGCTCGAGCTCGTTGAGATGCTGGAGTTTTTTCGTGTGAAGGAACCCGTAGAAGTGCCCGAACGTGCTGAGCGAGGGCACCAGCTCGATGTGGCGGCTCGCGCAATGCTCGTCGAGCGCAAGGATCTCGTCCGCCGTGAGCGGGTCCGCTCCCTGCCAGACTTCCGGGTGGTTTTGAAACGCGAACGTGTGCTCGACGTAGAGCTGGAGCTGGTTGATTTTGTAGTGCGCGCACTTGTCGGCCAGCGCCAGAAGGGTTTTGAGCTTGGGCACCTTCCCGCGGGAGACGTCGTGGTAGAACCCGCGCACCGGATAATCCGGCCAGTCGAGAATCTGCAGGCAGGGCAGCGGGCCGGAGCGCTGGCGGCGGATTTGCGCGAGGGTTTGTTTCCCGTAATAGAGGCCGCTCGGGTGAGGGGCCTCGATCGTCACGCCATCCGGCGTGATGGTCAGCCGGTAGGCATCCGCCTCGCTGCGCCCGATGTCGGCGATGCGCACCCTCGGACGCGTGCCGGAGCTGGTGCCCTTGAATGCAACGAGGCGGCGGGGTGGCGGAAGAAGGATCAGATCAGTCATCATGTTCATTGTCGAAAAAAAGGAAGCTGCCGAAGCTGCTTTGTGTAGCTGCCATCATTTGGCTTCGCAGAACGAGAGGTAGCGCATTGCGCACCACTGTGCGGCGCGCGTTGCGTCGGGCATGTCGCCGAGGACAGCCCGTGCCCGCTGCACGAGATCCTCGAACCGCGGCTTCGGCACACCTGAATACCCGTTCGCTGTGAGGAACTGGCAGAGGGCGGTTTTATTGTTGTCACGGTATCCCTTGAGCGACGTGACCCTCCGGTGGAAGCCCTCGGGATCCCCGCCAGTCTCCTCGAGGATTTTGAAGATTTCATCTTGAAATGCTTTGGTGACCCAGTCCTGCTTTTCGATGTCGGCGAACCGGATCCTCCGCGCTGTCATTGCGACCAGCCGGTGGATCTCTTGCAGCGCCGCCAGCATCGGCTCCAGAGCGGCTTTTCGCTCGCCGTTGAGCTTCTCAAGGGCAACGGCAATCGTTGGCGCATCCCCGGCCGCCGCCAGGTCGGACTCTTCGACGAGAAGGAAGCCTGGAGCATGGGCGGCGACCTCCCGCTCAAGGTCCGGCTCGACCGGCCCAAGCGGAACGCGATAGGCGGGCAATGGTGAGGCGGGAACCTCCTGGGGAAGCTCTGGCGAAGAGCCGCCGATTGTGAGGGTGGTGGCGCTTGCGCCAGCTTCGTCGAGGAGCGCTTGGGCATCCTCGGCTTGGTTCGTCATGACGACCACCTGGCGGTCCGCAGATTCCGCCACGAGCAGCCGGGCGATCCCTTTTCGTGTGTCCTCGTCGGCCACAGCCATCAGCTCGTCGGCAAAGATCGGGTATGCGATGCCTTGCTCGGACTTCTCAATCAGCGCCAGCCTGATCGCAAGCACGGCGTTCACCTTCGTGCTGGTGGCCAGCTCGGAGAAACGTTGTCCGTTGCGACCGTTCTTCAGGTCGTCGATCAACAGCAGTCCAAGCTCCTCTTGGGCTGTGTCCAACTCGGGAGGGGCGATGCGGAGGACCAGAGCGGCATCGACCCTTTCCAGCTTGGCGTTTGCGACGGCCAATAGCTCCGGTGCCGACTCGCGGATCACATGCTCGCGCACCGAGCCGACCAGCGTGTTCCAGACGGCATTGGCCTGCGCAGTCTCGCAATCCGTCGTCAGGTTTGCGAGGGCACGGTCGTAGGCGGAGCGGGCGTCCGCCGCCCGCGAGCCTTCCTCGAACATCTTGATTTCCGTTTCGAGCGTGTTGCGCTCCTCGCGAAGGTTATCGAGTTGGGCGGAGGCTGCCATGGCGCTCTCAATCCCGGTGGGCAGGTCGATTCTTCCGCCTTCACACCGTCGATCGGTCGCAGTCCGGATCCGTTCCGCATCGACGCGTGAGGAGTCCAAGGCATGGAGTTCGCCGCTGAGGCGGTTTGCCAAATCGCGCCTCTCCTTAGCGACGGAAGCCCGCTCGCGAAGGATGGAGGATCGAGCCAAAAGTTCGCCGCTTGGCACCCCGTTGCCGTCGAGATGTTTCTGAATCCTCTGCTGCGCCCTGTTTCGCTGACCCTCCGCCAAGGCCAGAGATTCCGACAGGCCGAACCAGCTGCGAAAGGCGCTCACCTCGTCCGCAATGTTCGTTCCGGGGCCGCATGCCCAGTTGTATTGCCCCAAAATGATACGGAGTTCAGCCTCCGGGCCAGTGGCGGCCTCGCGCCGCTCGTTGGCCTGCGATTCGAGCGCGCTGGCCTGGGATCTCCACTCCTGAACCTTTTGCCAGCGCTCAAAGAGCATGGCCAGGTGGTAGGGGGTCGCGTCCGCTCCAAGCCCGGCATCGGCCGCCCAGCATTTCCAGGTCGCTTCGACGTCGGTTTCGTCGGTGCTGGGTGAGGCGTCTGCCTTGCCTTGCAGCCATGCCCGCACGAATTTCCATGCCCGCTCCGACGCGCTGGACTCCTCGAGTTTCCGCACCAGATCGGCCCACTCGTCCAGGAGAACTTCCGGTTCGCCGGGATCTCCCGTTGCCGGCTTGGCAGGAGCTGCGGCTGGCGCGGCCCGCAGAACGGCCAGCCCGATCACCACAAGCATTGCGGAGATGGCGCTAAGAATCAAAGCGGCCGTGGGGTTAAGGAACGCCGCAACGGCGGCGAGAAGGGCTGCGGTGGCCCCCAATCCGAGCAGAACCATGACGCTTGCATTCGGAGCGCGCCGCGCCGCAGGAGCCGCCAGAATGTTGAGGAGAGCTTGGCGTGCCAGCTCAGGGGATTTCGGGGTGCCCTGATTCTCCTCCTCACGCTGGCCCATGGCAGCAGCCTCCGCCTTCGAGTATGCCAGCCGTTCGCATTGGGCCGCACGGGCCCGATCCGCCTGGTCTGCGAACCTGGCGGCGGAGGGAACGACCTCGTCCGGCTCGATGCCGGTCGCCAGCTGCTGGACGGCAACGCTGAGCGGTCCCTCGATTCGGCCCAATTCTTTTACCAGGCGCCGATGATCAGCGAGCGCCTCTTCATGCTGGTTCAACAGGTTGGTGAGGGACGAGCGATCCGACTCGCGGAGCGTTCGTGGCGGTCGCTGGCCCGGGCAGGGAGCGACGGAATCGAGCTTTTGTTTTGCTGCCCCGACATCCGCTTCGGCACCTGCGAGATCGAGGAGATGCTGATCCAGGCGGGGCTCGGCGTCTTCAGACTGGCGTTCGACACCCGGGCTCTGCGCGTCGATCCGGGAGAGCTGCTCCTGAACCTGCGCGACCATCATCCACCTTGCGTCGGTGCCAGCGGTTGATGCTCGGGCGATCAGGCCCTCGAGCTCCTTGGCCCGGCCGCGTTTGCCTTCCAGGGAGCTGGCATCGCTCTCAATCTCGCGCAGCTTTTGGTTTGCCTTTCGAAGCGAATCCAGGCCTGCGCGCAGATCCTTGCCCGCCGGACGGTCGTTGGGAATCCTCACGTTGCCGGCAATGGCCTGAGCGGTCGCCTCCTTGTCCTTCTCGGATAGGCCGCCGACCATTTCCGGCAGATCCAACACATACCTCATGGGCAGAGTGGCAGAAGCCGGAGCGTCGTGCCTCATTCCGAGCGCAACGACGGCTTCGAGGTCTCTTCCTCCGTCTGCCCACGATGCGGCGATATCTGCGGTGCGGTATTTGCGCAGGTCGTCACCGATCACCAGGCGGTAGGCGAGGGCAAGGGTGCTCTTGCCGGATCGGTTCGGTGCAAAGACGATGTTGAGCCCAGCCCCGAGATCCGTGAGGATGCAGCGGTCCCCGGACCGAAACCCGTGAAGACGGCGGGCATGCAGCTGGCTCAGGACAAGGCGGCTCATGCGGCACCTCCCTTGAGCTGCTCGCTCAGCTGGCGGTAGAGGTCGAGAGAGGCGGAGAGCAGGAGCTGCTTTGCTTTCTTGTTGGCCTCATCGGGTGGCAGGTCGGGAGGAAGATGCTCCATGCGGTGGTCCGCAGCGGCCTTGCCAAGATACGACCGGTATTGCAGCTGCATCTCCGTAGCGGATTGCTCGGTGACGCGTCGAGCCAGCCGGATCCAGCCAGGAGGTATCTCGCGTCCGGCGGCCCGCGAATCGCCGAGGTCTGCAAGGAGGCCGGCGATGATGCGCGCGGTCTGCCCGACCGCACTGGAGTCGGCCACATCCCGAAAAACGTCATCGATCGACGGCGGGACGGTGATGCTCATCAGCTGCCACTCAAACCCATCCCCGTTGATCAGCCCCTGCAGCAGCTTGTCGCTATCCCCAGAAACGAGGGCAGCCACACGCAACGCGCAATAACCTCCCGACGGCGTCTCGGGGGAGAGGCGCCTCGCGCGGTCTCGCACGGCCTGCCCCAGCACCAGGTCCGGGGGGCCTGACTCCTCGCTCACGTCAACGGTTTCGATGTCGTATCGCACGGTCGAGATGGGGACGGACGGCCCAAAGGCGGCCTTCGTTCCCTGAATCTCCAACCAGTTGACACCGTGCAGGCCCGTCTCCCCAAAGTCCAGGGCCTGGGGAGATCCGGGGTAGATGGATGGCACTTTGGCGGAAGCGATCCGGAGGGGAATATGGATGTGGCCCAGCACCCAGGCATCGGCGGGTCGATCCAGCACAGATGGGGAAACCGGGCGATAGGCGCTGTTGGGGGCCAAGTCGCCATGAAGGATCGCGACGGTCGGCACTCCAGGCATCGGCTCCAGATCCGGAGACGTGGCTGGTGCCCGTTCGTAGACGTTTGTGAAGCTCTGGCCGACAAAGCGGACAGGTCCGGACTTTGTTGTGATCTCGCGTGCCTCCCACCCCCGCAAACCCAACAGCAAAAACGATTCGTGGGAAAACGCGGCGGCATAGGCAGGAAGCGCATCGTGGTCGTGGTTGCCCGTCACAGCCACGACCGGGATCCCGGCGTCCGACAGGCGCACGACCCCATCGTGAAACCGCTTCCGCTCTTGAAGCGACGAAGCCAGGCTGTCGAAGACGTCGCCGGCGATCACGACCGCGTCAGCCCCGCCGGCGATCGCGAGATCGGCGATGCGCCGCCAGGCTCCAAGCGCCGAGATATCGAGATCGACTTCTTGGCCGATCGACGAGGTGCGCCCGAGGTGCAGGTCAGCAGTGCAGAGGATTTTAATGCCGAGCATGTCGTGCATGGTCTATCGGACTGCAGGAAAAAATGCAGGCCTTGCCTAAAATATTTTTTCCAAGCGAGCCTGGAGGAGATTCGGGGCTGATGAAATGGCGATCCTTTCCCCCTGTGCGGGCGAAGTGTTCTTTCCACCCTCAGCCGGCAAGCTCGTGAGGGGGTCACTCTCCCGGAGCTAGAATCTTGCGGAGGACCCCGTGATACCATTGTGGCCGCGCGGGCTGCGGAGGATCTTCACGAAGGGCAGGCGCCGGCGTTTTCTGGCGCTCGGCCCACGACCAAAGATCCTCGCCGGGAGTTTGTGCTTTTCTTTTGTGCAGGGGTGGTCTCATGGGCGGCTGTTGTGAATTCGGATGAGGGCGCGGAAAACTCCTTGGATGACGAGTTCCTGAGCCGGGATCAGGTCGGGATAATTTGGATTTTCTGCACGGAGGATCGGCCCCCCGCGCTCGATGAGATACCGCTTAAGAGTTGTCTCGCCGTCAATCAGTGCGGCCACAATATCGCGGTGGGTGGGAGCAGCCAGCTCAAGAATGACAACGTCGCGGTCGAGGATTCCAGCGCCGATCATCGAATCCCCGCGAACTTCCAGCGCGAACGTTTGGGAATTTTTTTTCAGCCGGAGGCTATCCGGGTCGATCGTGATGGAGCGGTCGGCTTGGGCGAAGGCATCTGTCGGCAGGCCTGCGGGGATCGCGCCCAAGAGCGGGATGTTCCACCAGCGCGGAGGGCCGGGTTCGTTGAGCACCATCGAGCGCGTCCGCCCGCCCGCGCGATGGAGGCAGCCCTTTTTTTCCAAGGCCACCAAATGCCGCGTGGCCGAAAACGGGCTTGAAAACCCGAACCTTGACTGGATCTCGCGCACGGTCGGCATCGCGAGCCCATCGCTCCGTCGCTCGCGGAGGAATTCCAGAACAGCGAGTTGCTTGCTAGTCAAGTGCATGGTGTCCACATGGACACTATCTCGCAAAACCTGTCAAATAAAAAGTTTTTCCGGTCTAGCAGCCTGTCGGACTGAAAACCGAGCGGCAAAAGCCGCCGTTTTGTGATTT
>JBAXXX010000089.1:0-16034 GCA_037127695.1 Verrucomicrobiia bacterium
GCCCACCCCTAGGTTTTATGCGGGTTCAAGCCCATCCATAAGAAACTTGGGTTAATATTGTTACCCTGGCCGCGCTGGTTGTGTCAGCCCTGCCAGCCACGGCCTTGACCGTGCGAGTTCAGGACACGCCGGGCGGCCCGCAGATCCACCGGGACGGCACGCCGATCGCGCCGCGGTTTTTCTGGGGAAGACCGCGTGGAGATACCATCGCGGTAACCACGGAATGGAAGGAATACTCCTTCGAGATCAAACCCAAGGCGGAGGCCAATGGCACCGCCTTCATGCATCTCCGGTTTCAGGAGATTCCAGCCACGATCTGGATTTCCGACATAAGCATCACCTCGGAGAAGAGCGGCCGCGAGTGCCTGCCCTCGGGAAGTTTTGCCACGCAGGAAGCCTTTGACAAGACATGGAATGCCTTCCCGGCCGCAGAGATCAATACCGTGGGGAAGTTCCGCGTGGAAGATGGCTCGCTCGTCGTGTCCTTAACCCCACCGCCCAAGGGCATGTGGCCGGATTTCCATCTTCACACCAAGACCGGCATGACGTTTACGCCCCCCTCGGTTTACAAGTGCAAGTTCCGGGCGAAGGCCTCCGTTCCGACGCTGATTTTTCCGGACATCTACCGCGTGGAAAATGGATATTGGAATAGCCTGGGCGGGATGTATGGACCTCTCCTCGAGGAGGTGGCGCTGGCGCGGGATGCCGGGGTGAACCTGATCACCTTCCGCGCGCCCAACTGCTGGTCTCCGCCGGAGAAACCCATCGACTGGGCTCCGCTGGATGAAATCTGCCAGAAGATGATTGATATCAACCCGAACGTCCTGCTGGTGCCGCGTGTGGATGCCGACGCGCCAAACTGGTGGCTGAAACGCAATCGCGATGCCCGCATGGTCTATGACGACCAGACCAATAATCCCGGCATGGTTTCTCCGTCCCACCGTGGCTACCGGGAGGCTGCGGCCAGCCACCTTGAACTGATCGGGAGGCACTTGACCGAGGCATTTCCCAACCATTTTGCCGGGCTGCATCCCACCGGACAGCAGACCGAGGAATGGTTCTACAAGGATGCGTTTGGGAAGCTATTGAGCGGATACGATCCGGCGACACGGGACGCCTGGCGTGCCTGGCTGAAGGCAAAGGGCGATCCCGATGCGGAGTCCGCCGAGGTTCCCTCGGGTGCTGATCGGCGTGCTCATCCCAACGGGCTGCTGCGGGATCCGGCCAAGGAGCGCCTTCTCATTGAATTCGCCAAGTTTCGGCAGGAGGAAATGGCCGATACCGTTCTCGCCCTTGCGGCTGGCGCGCGGAAAGGTGTCGGCAAGGATAAGCTTGTCGTTTTTTTCTACGGCTACCTCTTCTCGTTCAGCATCCTCGAAAACGGAGCACCGGTCAGCGGGCATTATGCGCTGAACAAGATTTTGAAAGGAAAGGATATCGATATCCTGTGCGCGCCGGTTGCCTATTATGATCGGGATTGGCTTGGGACATCTCCGTGCATGACCCCTGCGGAAAGCATCCGCCGGGCCGGAATCCTCTTCTTGAACGAGGACGACACGCGCACCCATCTCGATCCGCGCGGCAATGAGCATCCGCAGGAAGGCGGCACGGTCAATCAGTCGCAGGCGAAACAGGTGATGCTGCGCAATACCGCGCAGGCCTCCCTGAGAAATTTTGGAACCTGGTGGATGGATCTGTTTGGCGCTGGCTGGTTCAATGATCCGGCACTTTGGCAGGAGATGAAGCGTCTGGCCCCCGTGGATCAGGCGATGCTTGGGAGGAAAAAAACTTTCACCCCGGAGATTGCCGCGATCATTGACGAGGACAGCATGTGCTACTTGCCCGGGGATTCTGCAAAGCTCGCCGATCCGCTGACCTATGAGGTGCGCGGAGCATTGGGTCGCTGCGGTGCGCCATACGGGCAATATACGCTCGAGGACGCGGTGGCGGGGCATGTCCCGGCGAAGCTGCAGTTTTTCCTTGCCGCATGGGCCCTGACCCCTGCCCAGAGGCAGGAGCTTGCCGCCAACCGCGCGCCGGGCACAACGCGGGTCTGGTGCTACGCTCCCGGCTACCTCCTCCCGGATCGCGCCGATGTGGCCGCCATGACCGATGTGACCGGATTCAAGCACCGCCTCATCGAACTCAATTCCACCGTGTCCACGCCGACCGAGGCCGGGCGCGAGTTCGGGATCACGAAAGCCTGGGGGGTGAAGAAGAGCATCAATCCGCTGTTTGCCGTTGAGGCCACCTCATCGGACTCGGTGCTGGCAACCTATGAGGACGGCTCCCCATCCGTGGTGATCCGTCGCGGCCCGCAGGGTGCGGACATCTTTATCGGCACCCCCCAACTGACCACCGAGGTCATCCGGGCATGCGCCCGCTCTGCGGGAGTTCATTTGTTCACCCAGTCGGATGCTTCGATCTGGGCGACGGATGGATTCCTTTCCATTCAGGCCCTCAAGGATGCGACGATGGCCATTGATACCGGCAGCGATCGAGGCGTGACGGATGCGCTGGATGGCAATCCGCTCGGCAAGGGGCCGGTGGTGGATTTGCCAATGAAGGCCGGCGATGTGCGAGTTTTGAAGTGGTAGATCGATTGGAAATCCCTATCAAATACGAGGATGAAAAAGTTATGCATTATGGCAGCGCTGATCATCACCGGGTCATGGGTTCGGGCGGGAGATGACGGCTCTAACACCAACGCGCGCATCGAGATCAGCGGAGGGGAGGAGATTCAGCTGACCCCCGTTTCAGCACCAGAATTCGGCTCGCTGAAGAATTTTGTCAGGCGCGGTGGCGAGGTTGAAGGCGGCCTCGAATTCAACCTGCTCGGCGAGACCGGCCCCCTTCCGGAGGACGAGTGGGTGAAGGCAAGCTTCTCTTTCCTTCCGAAAAGCGATGGCAAAGTGACCCTCTATCTGAAGGGCAACTGGGCCAAGGCCCCGGATGGCGAAAAGCTTTCCCCCCGCTGGGTCTATTATGACAAGGTCACCGTCGAGGGTGCCGAGTCGTTCCAGAACGGCGACTTTGAAGAGGCCAGCGACGGCAAGCCGAAAATCTGGAAAATGACCTCGGATGCCCGATACATCACAAGCGGGATCAAGCCGCTTTCGGGCGATGCCATGGTCGCAGTCTGGCTCAACCAAAACTGCCAGCAGACATTTCCTGTCAGCGCGGACCAGAAGGTAACCATCACCATCCATGTCAAAAAGGCGAATATCCAATGAATAAGAAAACCAAACCAATGAGAAAATCATTTGTCCGACACGCGCTAGTCGTTGCCGTTTTTTTGCTGGCAGGTTTTGGTGCCCAGGCTGAGGAGCCCCTGAAAGTCTATTACGTGCGCCATGCCCAGGGCGGGCACAATGTCGCCCTGGAATGGAAGGGCATCCCGAAGGATCAATGGCCGCCGTATGTCGGAAATCCGGATGCCTTCACCCCCCTCGGGGAGGCACAGGTGGCTGAGCTCACAAAAAAGCTTGATGGCATGAAGTTTGATTTCGTTGCCTCAAGCCCGACCTGGAGAACCCGCAACACGATCCTTCCGTATCTCAGGCTCAAGAATCTCAAGGCCGAAATATGGCCTGAGCTGATGGAGACCCCGTTTGTCGGGCCATCTGTTCCTGCGGATTTGCCCGCCCCCACCGCAGCGCTCTTCGAGGGCACGGTCCCGCTAAAGATTTCGGATAGCGAGAAGGAGTTTTTTGATTTCCGGGCAGACGGCCGGAACGAAATTCAGATGGTTCCCGAGAGCAATGCCGCGCAATACACTTCCGATTCCATTGCATTGGCCGAGAAAACGGCGCAGATGGTCCGGACACGTTTCGGCAAATCCGGAAAGACCATTCTGCTTGTCGGGCACGGCCTGGCAGGGACGACTTTGATCCGGGTGTTAACCGGCTCAACCGTGCCGCAACATGGCCTGAGCAACACAAAGCTCTGGATGGCCGAGGAGCAGCCGGACGGCTCGTTCAAACTGAAAATGATGAACAACGTCCCGTATGAAAAGTAGGTAAAGAACCTCTGGGCAAGCCCCGAGGCAATTGGAGGGGCCGGCTCTGTCCGGTCCGTTGCTAACGACGGACAACACGGAGGTCGTCCCTCCAGCAACAAAGCCGAAGCAAGCTTCGGGGGATCAGACCAGAAGGAATAAAATATGGAGGTCATACGATGAAAACAGCTAAAATACTCACGGGGATTATCCTCCTTTTATCCATGTCATTGAGCCTTGTTGCAGGGGAACCCAATCAACGGATTCCTGCCAGCGACCCCCGTTTTCTTTATGAGGGACGCCTGGATTTCTCAGACAAGGGCGCGCCTGTCGTCATCTGGGAGGCAAGCCGGATCGGCCTGGATTTTGAGGGGGATACGCTCGAGCTGATTTTCGACGCCATCAAAGGGCAAAACTATATCAATGCCGAGATCGATGGGCAGAACACGATTGTTGAAGCCAATGAGGGGAAGCCGGTTAAGAATGGGAGCTTTTCCGGCCTTGGACAGAGACGCCACCGCCTGTCGCTGTTCAAACGGAGCGAAGCCAATGCCGGAACTTTGCAGTTTCGTGGCGTGGACCTCGCGCCCGGAGCCCAAGCTTGGGCACCGCAACCGCCCGCCTACAAGCTCAAGATGGAATTCTTCGGAGATTCCTGCAGCGTGGGCGCATGCAATGAAGACGGCCCTGTCGAGCAGTGGAAAGACCGCCGCACGCACAACAGTGCTTTGAGCTACACGACGCTCCTCGCATCGGAGCTCGCCGCAGACCATCGCAATATTTCCGTGAGCGGGATGGGCGTCGTCACCGGATACACTAAAGTAAAGACTGATGAAATTCTGGATCGGCTCTATCCGACAAAGACTTCTCCACCTGCCGATCAGACAATGTGGACACCAGATGTCGTTTTCGTTGCAGTGGGCGGAAATGATTTTCTTTTTACCGCAGAGAAAGGCCAGCCATTTCCTGAAAACTTCGCCGAAGGCTACATCGCGCTTGTTCGCTCGGTCCGCGCGGCTTATCCCGCCGCGCACATTGTCCTGCTGGGGGGGACATTGATCAGCGAGCCGCCCAGGACCGAAGCGCTGGACAAGGCGTGGGAAGCGGCGGTGCAGCGAATTGAAGCTGGTGACGACAAGTCCGTGAGCCACTACGTCTGCAAGCATGTGTATGGAGGTCATCCCAAGGTCGCAGACCATCGGGCTTTGGCTCAGGAGATCGTCGGGTGGCTGAAGCAGCAGAGATTCATGCAGCCATATCTTTAGTCCATTGACATCATGAAAGTCCTCCCGGCTACTCTTACCTTCCACGTCAGAGATCCTGATCCGCACATAAGAGAGCTTGACGCACGGAGTGCTGCTCAACAAAACCAGCGCGATTGCGCTTCGTGGATCGGGCCAGTCGAGCGTTTGGCCCAGGCAGGGCGACCGCCCTCCCAAAGGAGGCAGCTCGCCCTCGGGCTGCTCAGCAAGGCGGCCGGGGGCGACCGCCCTCCCAAAGGAGGCAGCCCGCCCTCGGGCTGCTCAGCAAGGCGGCCGAGGGCGACCGCCCTCCCAAAGGAGGCAGCTCGCCCTCGGGCTGCTCAGCAAGGCGGCCGGGGGCGACCGCCCTCCCAAAGGAGGCAGCCCGCCCTCGGGCTGCTCAGCAAGGCGGCCGGGGGCGACCGCCCTCCATTCCTTGCGGTTACGTGCGGATCAGGGAGAGACGTACGGAATTGACTTCTCTCAGGAATCCATGAGTGAAAACCGCCATGAACCCCATCCTCCCAATACAATATTTCATACCCGATGCTGAGGCCCGTGATTGGAACGGCCGCCTCTACCTCTACGGATCTTTAGATATCAGCGGTGACACGAGCTACTGCAGCGCGAGGTACCATGTGTTCTCCTCTGGTGACTTGGAGCACTGGACTGACCACGGGCAATCCTTTGATCTTTCTACAAGCCACTGCCCGGGCGCCGGGCGCCTCTATGCACCGGATTGCATCTGCAGGGATGGACAATATTATCTGCTGTACTGCGCGGATGACGGATCCGAAGGAATGGCGGTCAGCAACAAGCCGGAAGGGCCGTTTGGCAATGCTGTAGGAATTCGTGGGGCGGATCGTGGCGGCATAGACCCGGCCGCACTTCTCGACGACGATGGAAACTGCTATTATTTCTGGGGCCAGTTTTCATTGAAGGGTGCCCGCATGAACGACCGCCTTGATGCCTTGGATGCCAATTCGATCGTGACAGGAGTTCTGACGGAGGAAGGGCACGGATTCCATGAAGGGGCATCGATCCGAAAAAGGAACGGCATCTACTATTTGGTTTACACGGACATCAGCAGGGGCAGGGCAACATCGCTCGCCTATGCGACAAGCCATGCGCCTCTTGGGCCGTATCAGAAACGAGGGATCATCATAGACAATACCGGATGCGATCCCGAGACCTGGAACAACCATGGGTCGATCGCCGAATTCAACGGGCGATGGTACGTTTTCTATCATCGTTCCTCGCATGCCTCGAAGTTCAGCCGAAGAGCTTGCATGGAACCTATCGCATTTCGAGAGGATGGAAGTATTGATGAGGTGGAAATGACGACACAGGGAGCTTCCGCCCCCATCCGCGCGACAGAAACAGTGGATGCTTATCGGGCATGCCTCTTGTCCGGGAAAGTCCGCTCGGAATCCCTACATCAACTCGATGCCGGAGAGGCGCATCTGGAAAGCCTGACAGGGATCCACAGCGGCGACTGGGCCGCGTTCAAGTATCTGGAATTCCATGAGAATGTGAGCGCATTTTCCGCAACGCTGGGCAGCCCCGTTGGTGGAGGGATTCTCGAAGTCCGCTGTGATCATCAGAACGGGCCATTGCTTTGCGCCTGCGCGGCCCCCTTGACGGGCGGATGGAAAATCTGGCAGAAGGTGGAGGCAAAATTGCAATTGCCTGTGACCGGGATACATGCAATATACTTGGTTTTTAGAGGGGGGCAGGGGCGCTTGTTCGACCTGCTTGACTTTTCTTTCATGACTGATAGCCAGACACTTGTGAGATGAGTATGAAAACATTATGCGTTATTGCAGGGCTGGTGATGCTCGGAACATTTATTCAGGCTGAGGAGGAGGGGAAGACCAAGGCGCGGATCGAGATCAACGGGGGGCAAAAGGTTTCGCTCACCCCGGTTTCAGGGCCTGAGGGCGGCTACCTGCGGAATTTTTCCAGGGGCAATGCGAAGATTGAAGATGGCCCCGATTTCAACCTGATCGGAGAGACTGCGCCGCTGCCAGCCGACCGGTGGGTGCAAGCAAGTTTCACTTTCGTTCCGGAAAGTGATGGCAAAGTCACCATCTATCTGAAGGGGAACTTCGCCAAGGCCATGGGAAATCAGAATCCTGACGCGCGTTGGGTATATTATGATATGGTCGCTGTTGAAGGATGCGACCCGCTGCAGAACGGCGACTTTGAAGAGGCCACCAGCGGCAGACCTGACTTTTGGAATGGCGGCCAGGATCTTCGATACGTCACCAGTGGGATGAAGGCGCTTTCCGGGAAAGCCATGGTCGGGGTATGGCATAACAATTACTGCACCCAGACAATCAACGTCACTGCGGGCCAGCAGGTCACGCTTACGGTGAATGTCAAGATGGGCGAGGTGGAGCCGGCCAAAGAGTAGATGAGCCATTAATGTGAAGGCCTCTCGACTTTTTATCGTTGCGATGGCCGGGATGGTGACGCTGGCGCGAGCGGCATTTCCTGGCGAGGAATGGCAGGCTCCGCCGGCAGGAGCGGATGTCGCTCATCCCGCGCAGGTTGACAAGGCCATGGCAAGCTTGGAGGCAGTGATGGGGCGGGAGGGAAATGCCGGGACGGTGGTGGTTCAGGACGGGTATGTTCTGTGGGAGGGAGTGGACACGAAGCGCAAGCGGGCCGTGTGGTCCTGCACGAAGTCATTTTTGAGCACCTGCCTCGGGCTTTTGTGGGACGACGGCAAGTGTTCGCCAGATGATCTGGCCTCCAAGCATCTTCCCGGGCTGGCGGCGAAGTATCCCGGGGTGACGCTCCGGCACTTGGCCACATTCACGAGCGGGGTGAACCTGCCGCTCCTCACCCTTGAGCCCGGTTTGCCGAATTTTGCTCCGGGCGAGGCGATGCACTATTCGTCGGAGTCCGACCTCCTCGCGCTGATATTGACCAAGGTCGCCGGGGAACCGCTCCGCGAGCTTTTCAAGCGCCGGATAGCGGATCCGATCGGGATGGATCCCGAGGGATGGGAGTGGAAAAGCGTGCACGAACGCGATGGGATCGCGGTGAATGGAGGCGCGGGAATGAGGGAGAACGGGATGCATATCTCGGCGCGGAATCTGGCTCGCTTCGGCTGGCTCTACGCCAGTGGCGGGAACTGGAACGGCCGCCAATTGATCAGTCGGCGATATATCGATGAGGCAACGCGCCCGCAGGTTGCGTCCTCGGTGCCGATGTTCGATCCGAAGGACTGGTATAAACAACTTCCCGGCACCTATGGCATGAATTGGTGGACCAATGGGGTGACAACGGAAGGTCGCCGCATCTGGCCGAGCGCGCCGGCGGAGGCATTTGCGGCCCTGGGCAACATGAACAATATCTGCATCATCATTCCCAAGTGGAAACTCGTCCTTGCGCGGGCGGCAGATGACGAGGTGAGGGACATCTCGCTCTTCGACGGGCCCCTGAAAATCCTGGGCGGAGCGTCTGCCCGCCCCTGAGCTCCCGCTGATTGGGAATCGCTTTTCCGGAGGCGGGGCGGGTGTTGTCAGAGAGCTCGCAGTTGCAGCAGGCGGGCAGTGTGCTCCTTGGCGAGGGTGACGCGGAGGACGCCGGTTTTGTCGTTCCATTTCCAAAACGGCGCGGCCTTGGCGGGGAAACCTACGCTGATTTCCAGCTTCTTGCCGCGAAGCCCGGGCAAGGAAATGTCGATGCTGCTTCGCTTCCCGGCGAAGCGCCACACGGCCAGGAGGGTGGTCTTGCCCGAGATCATGCCGAAGCTGGCCCAGGGGGCGCCGAAGCGGGCGAGACCCAGCGGCCAAACCGGCTGGCCGCGCCGGATCAGCTTGCGGATGGTTTTGTAGTAAGCGATTCCCTCCTTGACCAGCGCGAGACAGCTCGGGGCAATCTCATGGATGCGACCGCTCTGGTGGATGCGCAGGAGGATCCCGTTGACCATATTGAAGATGGTTTCTTCCTCGCTGGCGTTTTTGATCGGGTAGCTCCAGACGGCCGCCTGCTCGGGCGTGACCGCCGAGACCGCGGCGGCGGCGATGATTCCGGTGAGTCGGTAATCGGTCTGGTCGCTGGTGGACTGGATGCTGTGGTGGCTGAGCGAGGCATAGTCCATCCTCATGCCGCCGCTGGCGCAGTTTTCGACCACGAGGCCAGGATGGCGCGCCATCATCGCATCCATCCACGCGAGGTAGGCACGGTTGTGCTCCAGCAAGCCGTCGCCGAGGGCATCGGCGCTGAAATCGGTGCCGGGGCCGGCGTTGATGTTGTAGTCGTTTTTGATGTAGCCGACGCCGTAGTCGCGGATCACGCGGTCCAGGATGCCGTCAGCGTAGCAGCAAACCTCTGGGTTGCGGTAGTCGAGCTGGTAGCGGCCATGGTCGCTCACGCGGCGCCCCTCGCGCTGGAAGAACCAGGCCGCAGGAAATTTTTTGGCAACAGGCGAGGTGATGCCGACGACCTCCATCTCAAGCCAGAGGCCTGGAACCATGCCCTTGGCGCGAATATGATCCATCACCTTGACGAAACCGCCGTTCGGGAAACGGTCGGGCGATTCCTTCCACTCGCCGACGGATGTCCACCAAGTTTCCTTCAGTGACGCGAACCAGCCGGCATCGACCACGAAGTATTCGCAGCCGACCTCTGCGGCCGCATCGATGACCGGGAGAAGTTTTTCGGTCGTCGGCTCCGCCATGAGGCAGTTCATGTAATCGTTGAAGATGACCGGCATCTTCTCCATGTCGGGATGAGGAAGACGGATGAGGCGACGCACGGAGTTGAGCGCTTGCAGCGCGGCGGTGAGATTCCCTTGCACGCGGCCGATGGTTGCGGGAACGGAGGCGAAGCTTTCGCCCTTCGCCAGCCGCTTGCTCCAGTGGCCTTCGCGAAAGGTCGGGCCCGAGATCAGGACATAAAGTTCCTTGCCGATGTCGCTGATTTCCCAGTGCCAGGAACCGTTGTGCTCGATTTGCCAGAAAAGGGTTTCTCCGGTCTCTGTGTTTTCAAGTGCCCCCATCGGCAGATAGCCGAGCGTGGACCACGAACCCTGATTGGTGATCGAAACGCGGTTGAGCGAGAAATCGGAGTCAAATGCCTTGGAGTAAACCTGCGAGAGGCCGAAATCCTGAAGGCTGCCTGAGCGCCATTGGCACTCGCCGCCCCAGGTGTTGTCCGCAAGGTGCAAACGCATCTTTTGATCCCAGATTCGGGTGCCGCCAAGCGAGGCGCCGGGCAGCGCGGCCGTGGAGACATACTCGAGCAACACGGGTTCCTTGCCGGTGTTCACCACCTCGGTCCAACTGCGAATCGCGCCGAGCTTGCCGATGGCCTGCAGATGCGAGGTGACTCGGAGACCGCCGCCCTCTTGGACGACCTCGAGCTTCGCGCCCAGCGGAGTCTTGGTCTCGCGATGGCTCTGGTAGCGCAGTTGACCGGCGGGATTGGTGCCGGTGTACTTATTGCCGTGATGGTCGTCCCAGTCGTGGCCGTTCGCCTGCACCTCGACCAGGCGCGACCACTTGGTCAGCTTGCTGTCAAGCTGAGGCGATCTGGCGAAAGAAAAATTGAGAAGCTTTACCGGCGCATCGCCGGTGAAGGCAAAGAGGAGGTGAAGACCGTTGGCTTTGAACGAATGTGTTTTCATGCGATTTTGTTTGGATCTCTGTTTGTGTTAGAACCTCGCGCGGTGCCTGTCGAGGCGGGGAGTCAAGTCAAGCTTCAGAAGGACCGCTGTGAGAACAGCCGCGCAGCCAGAGGTGCATAGGCTGCCAAAGCACCGCCATCTTCGGCGAGCAGCGAGCGGAGCCTCTGCATGGCACCCTGCAGGGCATCTCGCACGAAATCGAGCAAGGTTTTACTTTCTCAGTTAATCCGATGTCTCAGGCGGCCTGAATGGCACTCCTCCTGAGCAGCTACAATAAATCCACGACTATTTTTGGATCAAATAGTAAACCTTGTCCGGCAGCAGGTTGAATTTGGCCGCATTGCCGGCGTCTCCGGCAGGGTATCCGTTAAAATCCAGCGCGGTGACTTTCAGGCGCGCGGCATCCGCGCGTTTGAACGCGACCGTTCCCTGGATGTTACGGAACAGCCAGGGATCCTGGCCGATGTTGGTGATCCGGCTCACGCCATTGCCAGCCGGCTCAGCGGAGAAGTTGGTTCCTTTTTCCTCCGTCATGGCCTGCACGAGGATCTTCGAGGAAACCGCCAGGGGCTGGCCGTCCAGGGAGACGGCGACGATGTGGGCCAGCTCCAGGTCCGACCCGATCACCACGTCCCTGAGGTTGGCGGGCCCGCCCGCTTTCAGGTTCCCGCTGGCCGCCTGCGCGCACGGGGCATTCAGGGTCAGGAACCCCTTCCCGTAATCCAGCTGGATTTCGCCCGTTGAGCTGACGACGGTCTGCGCGGCCCGATTGATAAACCGGGAGAGATCCTTCAGCTGGGAATCCCCGCCCTTGGCATCAATGCGGAGGTTCGTTTTCCCGACAAAATGGATCAGCGGATCGATGACATCCTTCGAGCTTGGATCGGGACCTTTCATCACATCGGCCTTGCGCAACTCATCGAGATTGGCCTGCTGCACGAGCTTCGTCCCTTTCAGGGCCAGGATCTCATCGAGCTTCATCGGCAGATCCGCCATAAGGTCGCCCGGCTTGACCAGGCCTTTGCGATAGATGAGCGCCGCGGCGGGGAACTGCCCCATTTGAGTCGGCGACATCAGCGTCCATGGCTGCATAAAAAAGCGCGGCTTCACCTGCCAGCTGGCGGTATCGAGATCGAAATGCACGATGCAGTCCGAGCCCTGCAGCGCCCCATAGACGGAAAAGAACAGCGGCGCTTCGCCACGGTAGCGGTTGGGGCGGTTCCACGTGGTCTCGGAGATCATGGATGGCAGGGAATTCCACATCGGATCCATTGCCGGATGCTTGAAGCTTTTCGGCTTCCCGGGCTCCTCGGAATCAAACCTCAGGGCGCTGACATCGGAGTAGGTATGCCCCGCCCGGACCGACCAGGCCGCATTCTCGCCCTTGTGGTTGCAGCCGAAGTAGCCATGCCGATCGATAAAATCGCCCGGCGTGTAGCTGTATTTTTCCAGCGGGCCCAGCACGTCGTTGTTCGCGGTGGTCCAGTTGGAGGCTGTGATCATTCCCTTGAAGCCCAGGCTGCGGAGGTATTGAACCGTGTCGGCGTAGAATTTCCGCTGGGTTTCCATCAGGAAAGCCGCCGTCTCCTGGTCGCGCGGAGTCTTTTGCGAGAAGATTTCGTGGAGCAAGCGGAATCCCAGGCGGCCTTCGGATGGGTTATCCCGGGGATGCGCGACGCCGTTCCATGCAGCAAGCGCCTTGTCCAGCGAGCCGTGTTTTTTGATCGCCCAGCCGCCGAAGAGCTTCTCCAGCTTGCGCATCTGGGCATCGGGGACATGGTCGTAATTGAAGGTCCAGAAAAAGAACGAGTCCTCATTGACCAGCTCCACGCTCATGAGCGCGGGCTCGTCCACCAAGGCCTTTCCTGACGGCCCCTTGCTGGTGAGGAGCTCCTTCCACCAGCTCCGATAGAGCTGCTGAAAATCGGGCTCGAAATAGAGCGTCGCGAACGGAGGCTTATTGCCGGCGTAGCCTTCCCTCCAGCCCGGGCCATTCTCCGGGGACATCCAAAGCGGGAAGTAGATGGAGAGGTGCGAGTAAATCCCCTCGGCCTTGGCCGCCTCGATGATCTCCTGCTTTTTCCTGACGATCTCCGGATTGATCGCGCCGGTTTTCCCGTCATAGATGCTCCCGTGCAAGCGGAGCATGTTGACCCCATGCTTGGCGAGCACCTGGAGGCCCCGCTTCAAAGCATCGCCCGTGAGCTCAGTGGGCGGCCCGTTGACCGCCCAGAACCGCACCGGCTCGTTGTTCTTCTGGTGGACAAACTGCTCGCCACGGGCCTGGATGAAGCCGTTTTCGCCAGCAAATTTCTCATTGAGGAAACGCATGTCGATAGGGCTCGGCTTGAAGTCATCGACGGGAGGGTTCCACGGTGTCCAGCCCTGGTTGTCGGCGGCGACCTGCTTCAGCTTGTCGGCGAGCTGGTCGGGTTTGAGCGCACCCATGGGCGCGAACGGTTCGTTCGTGAAAACAAAGCAGTCGATCGCCCCGTGGTTCTGATTTGCGCTGTCCATGACAAAGCGCAGCGTGTTTGCACCCGCTTGGAGCGGGAACTTGCCAACCTCCGACCATGCGAGAAACCGGAGGTCGGGCGCATTGTTTGCGGCAATGTTCACGACCGAGGTCTGGCCGTTCGCAAAGTTAATCGGGGCAAGCGGGGAACCATTGAGAGAATACTTCATGGTGGCTTGCGTGGGGTTGGCGCGCAGCCAGAGCGTGTATTGGCCGGCGGACGGGATGGTGACCGCATATTCGGCCTCGCCCGGTTTCGCCTGGTCGAAGTGCGCCAGGAAATCGCCCCCGGAAAGCTCCGCCTTTTTCACCCCGCCGTAATACCAGGGGTGCTTTCCAGCATTGGACTTAACCGCCTGCTCGCCCTCCACCCAAACCCAGGAGGCGGGAAGCCAGGAAGCCATGACGAAGGAGAAGAGGCAGGCGGCGAGAAAGTGTTTCATGGAGAGATTACGAAAGAACAAACAGGGAGGCAAAGAGACAGGGGATAAGGACGATGGCTTTCATGCTAGCCTGAGAAAATGTGCTTTCTCAGGAGGGGAAACTGCAGGGGGCAGGAAGTGGCATGGGAGAAAATTACAAAACCCGCCTGCTGCATATAAAGCGAAAATTCCTTCAAACCGTTGAATCGTGCCCGCTGTTATGGGAAACCGGTTAATTGGCTGCCCGCCGCAGCCAGAGAATGCGGGGGCCCGTTGCGGTCCAACGGGGGCAATGGTCGTAGAGATCTGTCCGGCCTCTCCTCGAACTTGCGCTGGCGTCTATTTGAACGGTTTGAGTTTTATACCCATTGCGCGCATTTTTGGGAGTGCTAGAGGTCTTGGAAACCGCTTCCCGGGCCTCGCTAACATAGTCATCATGAAAACCCCAATCCTGCCTCTGCTTATCCTTGCTGCGTCCTCAACCGTGCTTCTTGCGGCGCGAAACCGGATTCGCTCGAACTGAAAGACACTGGCGAGTGATGACTCTCTACCGACACCCGAAATCTCTTCAGCGCTCGGCGGCGTTCTCCGTCCGCATCAACGGCCAGGAGGCCGAGGTCCTTCACACGGACGTTGCGGACTTCGTGATCTGCGCGTTGGCACCGGAGGATTTTCCCGCCACCGTCGAGGTCACGCCTTCCGCTGCGGCAACTGGCGCCATGATCCATCCGGAATCGAAACAGATCTCGGCCACGGTTGAAGGCGGCATCGTCCGATTCGCGCTCAGCCAGGCGGACAAGGTCTCTATCGCCATCCCCGGGAACAAGGCGCTCTACCTTTTTGCCAACCCGCCGGAATCCACCCCCCCGGCGCTGGGCGATCCTTCGGTTGTGACCTTCCCCGCCGGGCAGGTCACCGAGGCCCCGATGCTCACGCTGGAGGACGGACAGACGCTTTATCTCCCGGGCGGAGCCGTCCTCAAGGGCCGGATCCATGTCAAAGGAAAATCCGGAATCCGGATCTGTGGACACGGGATTTTTGACGGATCGGCTTACAGCGTGGAGAAGGACGGCCTCATCCCTTCGATCATTCTGGAGCGCTGCCCCGATGTGCTCGTCGAGGATATCACGATGATCCGTCCGCAGGGCTGGATGCTTCTGCTGGCCGCATGCAAAGGGGCCACCGTCCGCAACCTGAAGGAGATCGGCGAGGTCGTCTGCTCGGATGGCATCGACGTGGCCGGCTCAAGCGATGTGCTCATCGAGGATTGCTTCCTCCACAACAACGACGATTGCGTCGTCATCAAGGCCCTTTTTCTCAGGGACAAAACCATTTCCGAAGCTGGGGTTGATGCCCGCGAGAACGTCGAGAACGTCCTCGTGCGCCGCTGCACCTTTGCGAACTGGCACGACGGCAATGCGATGGAGATCGGCCACGAGCTCTCGGTCGAGTCGGTCCGCAACATCACGTTCACCGATATCGACATCCTGCATGTGCATGGCAAGGGAGCCGTCTTCTCGCTGCACAACAACGACCGCGCGATCGTCGAGAATGTTCTTTTTCAAAACATCCGGATCGAGCATTGCTACGACCGGCTGATCGACTTCCGGATTTCCCAATCACGATTCAGCAGCGATGCCGAGCGCGGCCGCATCCGGGGCGTCGTGCTGCGCAACATCAGCTGGTCCCGCACCCCGTTCAACCGGGGCTACACGGTCTCCCTGATCGGCGGGTGGGATGCGGACCACACGATCGAGGACATCGCCATCGAGAATTTTGTGATCGACGGGGTTCCTGTTCGCCACCTGGACGAGCTCGAGATCTGCACCCGCCACTGCCACAACCTCCGGCTCAACAGCTAACCCCCCTCCCCCAACGCCTCCCTAGCAGCACTCCCGGATGCAAATTTCCCAGTTCAATCCTTCGATCTGGGCGCTCCCGGCCACGGAGTTCAGCCTCTGCCCATTTTGGTTCTGGAACGACGCGCTCAGCGAGGATGAGATCGATCGTCAAATCGCGGACTTTCAGGCCCACGGGGTCAGCCAGTTCGTCGTGCACCCCCGTGTCGGGCTGTCCAAAATACGGGCTGGATGAGCCCGGCCTGCTCGGTTTTGTGCGGCAGGCGATCGCGGCGGCGATGTGACCTTCACTGTCAACTAGCCGCGAATGGCACTAACTTAAGCCAACTTTGGGATGATTTCTTGCCCCCGGAATCGGG
>JBAXXX010000090.1:0-15891 GCA_037127695.1 Verrucomicrobiia bacterium
GGTGGATCTGCACGCAGGCGCTGTTCATGTATTTGCTGTAGTCGCCGGCATCATGAAATCCGCCGCTCACATCGACCGTGCCGTGGCGCACAAACGGATAAAGGCTGGCATCCACGTTGGCCAGCTGCGCCTTTTCCATCGTCTTGATGTGTTTGTTCGTCGCATCGAATTGCGGCTCCATCGTGGGAATCTCAGCCGGCGCCGTGTGGCAGGCCGGATGGGTGAACCTCGTGAACGGCAGGTCGTTCGAGCCCCCGCAGAGCTGGTGGTAAATTCCCAGCGCATAGGCGCGTGCCGCATAGGCGATCGCGTCGTCATGAATCCGGAAACGCGCCGACCGGCCCAGGCCGGGGATCTCGATCACATATTCCCCGGGGGTCTTGAATTCGCTAAAATCGGCGAGAAGAACCTTCTGATACGCCGCGTCCGGCCAGCCTTCCTCCTTCGCCGGCACCAGCTTCCCGGACCAGACTTTTTCTCCCTGGGGAGTCAGGAGGGAAAAGTCCCCGGCCGGAATATCCAGCTCGCCCAGGCTGCCAAGGAAAAAGCCGGCCCGTGCGAGTTTCGGAAGCGCAGGCGCATAGCCGATTTGGTTGACATGGATCGCCGGGTTGAATCCGATGCCGGTCCAGGTCGCTTTCAAAGCCTCGTTCCCGGGCCAATAGGCCGGCCCCTTCGAACGGATCTCGACGCTTTCCCCGACCTTCAGCGCGCGGCCGAGCTTGAGAAACAGCGAGCCGATCGCCCGGACATCGAACCCCCGGAACGCGGCAAAATCGAGGACCTGCCGGTAGCCGGTTTCCTTCACCTCTACCGGGGCCCCTGCCGCCGTCGCCGAAAATTCCGTTGTCGCGGGAATCAGCACCTTCCCGTCCGCGCCAAAAAACTGTTCCAGATGCTTGAGCGGGTCGCTCATCTTTTCCTTGGTTCCGACGACCCGGACCTCGACAAGATCGGGCGCCAGCATCCGAACATCCCACTCGCCGGCCTTCGGCAATGACACGGGGGTCGGAAAAAGCCGGTCCCCGGAATCCGTGGCCGCGCCCGCATTTCCCAGCAGGCAAGCCCAGGCGACGGCCAGGAGGATCCAGCGCGGCCGCGAATCTTTCCTGTGCCGGTCCGTTCGGGAATTGGAGGTTATTGTGCGGAGTTCCGCGCCGGGCACCGCGGTTGCTGAGTTATTCCGGGTTGTGTTCATCATTTTGTTTATTGGGGTTCTACCGACATCGAGTCAAGATGCGCGCGGAGCTCGCCAAATGAGCACCAGCTTTCGCGTGGCGGCATGGGGAAAATCCCCGTGCTCCGGAGCCGCGCGCCCAGCTTCGAGTGAAAGGTTCCGCGCGCGGTCAAAAACTGCCCCCACCAGGAAAAGTTCCATCGCACGTCATCATGCACGGGCGAGAGCCGGTCCTGCCAGCAGCCGGGAAAAAACGCGAGGAACCTGGGGTGGCAATTGAGCCAGGTACCGGTCCGGAGCTCGGTGGCACCGAAGTCCTGAGAAGCACCGTCCATGACCCTGCACAGGCATTCCGCAAGATGCGACGGGGGCTCGAAGATCGAGCCCGGAGCGTTGGCATTGGCGATGTGAAAGCCAACCCGCTGCGGGGATTCCGGCGGCGGGTCATCATACGTCAGGCTCCCGCACTTGTAATCCAGCACATACGGGCGCTCGAAAAAATCCCTCTCGCAGCGCGCCTCCACGCTCGTCTGAAAAATCCCGAACCCCTCGTCCTCGAAGCCCTGCGCGTCATCTTTTCTCTTCTCCCACAATGCCTGCAACGCCTCCTCCATCCTCAGCCATGCCGGCTCCTCAAAATGGAGGTCTTTGGGGTTCACCCCCTCGGGGTTCTCATCGGTCTTCCGGTAAATATCCACTCGTTCGCGCAGGATATACCGCAGGTTCTCCTCCGGATACGAATGCAGCCGCTGCCAGAGATACCACACTTTGAGCCTCACGATTTCGTGGAGGTATCGCCGGTGCTCCTCGAGGGTTTTCGCCTCGTTCATTGCGTGCTTGGTGTTGGCAGGTGCATCGCGCGGGATTTCCCAGCGCTCACGGGATGCGGAACCACGTCTCCATGAGGTCTTTTTGCTCGCGCGGCCTGCGGCTCTTCAGCGCCTCGTCCGGCATCCAGCCCGGCTCCATCAGCGCGGCGAACATCACCACCGCCGGGCTGAGGGTTTCCTGCAGCGTGAACTCGTTGTTCAAGGGATCCATGCGCGAGTGGGGGCCGATCCTCCGCCACATCGGGATCGGAGGATTGGCGGTGTCATACGGCGCAGGCAAGAACGCATGCACCGACTTTTCCCCGCCTTTTTCCTGCGGCTCGATCGTCGGGCGAAGGGCTTCGTTCAACGTGCTGAATGGCATGCTGATGATCCCGTAGGGGGTCAGGCCGGGAACCGGCTCAAAAAGGCCGTCGGCGCGGGTCTCTGCGTCCTGGATCGAGGGCGGGAACTGGTCGCCCAGCCCGGTCGTGTGCGAGTAGCCGAGCGGGTTCGTTCCCAGGTGGAAATCCGCACAAAGCTCGACGGCCGTGCGATATTCCGGCTTTCCGGTCAGGCGGTCGGCCAGCACAAAGAATTTGGCGAATGTGGCGGGAAGCGCACCTCCCCACCGCCGGCTCTTTCCCGGGTTCCAAGGATGCCGGTAGGGGTTGCTGCCCATGAAGGCCATGCGGGCATCGGCCTGTTCCAGGATCGCATCGCGCGCGCCGGCGACCAGCTCCTCAGGCATGTCCTTCGCTTTTGCGAGAGCATAGAGGTTCCAAGCATAAAGGTAGAGGTTCGGATAGGATTTGAATGAGCGGATGCAAGGGGGGCCCCACTTCCCGACGATGTCCGCCCGATACGCCTCCTCCCCGGTCGCCTTGAAAAGCTCGAGGCCAGCCAGCAACGCCGGAAAGTAAAAATCTTTCGGATCATCCACCAATTTGAATGTCTCCTCCTTTTCCTCCTTCGCGCCTTTCCGCTTGATCCGAAGCTTCATTTCGATATCGGGCAGGACAGGCGGCTGGCTCACCACCCACTTGTAGGCGCGCGCCGCCTGCTCTCGCAGCACCTGCGCCCGCTTCGCGTCAAACGGTTGCAAGAGGCGGCTCAGCCATGCTGCCGAGGCGGAAAAATACATCGTGCTGCTCCGGGTTGGCTTCCCGTAGAACCAGTCGGTCTTCTCCTTGTCCGGCATCCCCAAATGGACAGGATGGCTCACGGTCTCAATCCGGCCGGGAACCGATCCGTCGGGGTTCTGCATGCGCGCCCAGATGTCCACCCCCCAGGCCGCCTCGTCCAGGATATCGGGAATCCCGTTTCCCTTTTCCGGAATGTTGAGCTGGCTGTCGGTGAATGCCGCCGGGTTGAGCTCGTAGGCCCCGAGAAGATCCCACACGGAAAGGTGGTGGCTTTGCCTCCTGTCGTAATCCGCCGCATCGTGCCACCCGCCATTGTACGGCTTGCCCGGCTCGTCCTTCCGACCGGTGGTCTTGATGATCTCGAAGTCCAGGTTGTCGCGAACCTTTTTGCCCTGCTCATCGACCCAGTCGTTGGAGCCGTTCCCCACAATGCCGCAGGGATAAACCGGATCCGTATGGCAGGCGAGGCGCTCCCAGTTCGTAAACGGCTTGGGCAGCGGGGTTCCGCAGCGCTGCTGGTAAAACCCCCTGGCCTGAACATAGAACGGCTCGCCATAGACGGCTTTGTTCATCGAAAAATCGGCCGAGCGTCCCGCGCCAGGGATCCGGATGTAATACGTTCCTGGCATCTTGAAATCCCCGAAGGCCATCTCGTAGGTGTCCTCGCCGCTGTATGGCGCAGGATCCTCCTCATCCATCAGCTTCCCGGGCTTCCAGTCGGCTTTTGCCCGGAGCTTCAGCGCGCCTTTGTAAACCGCCTGGCCGGTCTTCGCGTCGCAGATCTCGAATCCCGCCTTCTCGGAAATCGGGAGCGGGCCGACGGTCGGGATCCAGCCTCCGACGTAGGCATACTTTTCGGTCGCATCCGGAAGGTAGCCGATCTGGTTGACCTTGATCGCCGCGTTGCGCGTCGTGCGGTCAGAAAACGTGAGCGCGGACTCGCGGCCGTCCCATTGCCGGATCTGGTAGGTCGCCCCTTCCTTCAGCGGCGTGGGGAGGCGAAGGTAGGAGTAATGCCCGATCTGATGGTTGCGGCAGCCCCGCATCACCGCATCAGTCTGGTAAAGCCGGTCGCCAAGCACCATCATCCAGAAAATCGCTTTGTCCGGGCTCTTCGGGGTCGCATACGCCGGGTCATCCTTGCTCGCAATCTTGAACGATGCGGCGTCTCCCATCCGCTTGTCCTGGTCGCAAAGCCTCACAAATTCCGACTGGAACCGGCTGGCCCGACCCTTCCAGAGCGGCCAGTTGACATTGCCCTCCGCCTTCCCCTCGGTTTTTAAAAGCTCCCCGAGCGCCACATCAAAGAATTCCTTGTTCGCCTCGTAGATTTTCTTGTCGTTTTCGTCGTTGTAATCGTCCGCAACAAGCAGCCACTCGGGGGACAGGACGCGCACCATCTGCAGGGGCTGCGCGCCGATTTCTGGCGCCAGCACCTCCGCCTGGAGGATGCCTAACGCCGCCAGCGCCCCCCCGCACAGGCAGACAATGCTGAAGGAAAAACGCGAGCGTGGAGAGGAGAGTCGGTGTGTCATAGGGAGATCCTACATGTCTAGCTGTCTATCCCGCCATCTGCAACCCCGATCTTTCAAAAAATGCCAAATCACGTCAGAGAGCAGGGGGTGCATGACGGGAAAGTTACCGCCATGGGCTGAAAGGTAGGGGCAGACCTCCGGGCTGACCGGGCTGACCTCCGGGCTGACCTCCGGGCTGACCGGGCTGACCTCCTGCGGCGGGCCGGGGACGTCCCGCCCTACCTCGGTAACTTTCGCGTCATGCACCCGTGAGCAGGACGCAGGGAGGGTGGCGCGACAAACGGCAGATCAAGGGAGGCAGCCCGCCCTTGGGCTCCTCAGCAAGGCGGCCGGGGGCGACCGCCCTCCATTCATTCCCTGTGGGTCTGATACCCCGAAGCTTGCTTCGGCTTTGGTGCTGGAGGGACGACCTCCGTGTCGTCCGTCGATAGCAACGGACCGGACAGAGCCGGTCCCTCCAAATGCCTCGGGGCTTGCCCCGGGGTTCTTTACTGCGCTGACGCGCGCGCGATCAGGGGAAATGCTCGGCGCTTGCGCTGTTGCGCCCGGGAGTGGTAGAATCCCGGCATGTTTCTTCCTGTCCCCCACCTGATCGTGCAGCCGGATGACGGAGCTGCGCCGGTTCTGGATTTTATCCGCCTGGCGAGAAAGACCCTGCTGATCAAGCAGTTCACGTTTACGCAGCCGGAGCTGATGGATGCCGTCGTGGAGAGGAAAAATGCCGGGGTCTCCGTGCGGGTGATGCTCAACCCGAAGCGCTCCGGCGGGGATCGCGCCAACGATGCGACGTTCGAGTTTTTCAAGAGCGCCGGGGTGGAGATCAAGTGGGCGAGCCCGGAATTTTACGTCACGCACGAGAAGTCGATCGTTGTGGACGGCCAGGCGGTGCTGATCGCGACGTTCAACCTGTGCGAGAAGTATTTTACGGTGACGCGCGATTACGGGGTGATCGTCCAGGAGCCTGCGAAAGTCGCGCAGGTGGCCGAGGGGTTCCAGGCCGACTGGGATGAGCGCAAGGACTGGCGGCCTTCTGCAGCCTCCGGGCTGCTCTGGAGCAACAGCAACTCGCGCGAGGCGATGTCGAGGTTCATTGATTCCGCGCGCAGCTCGCTCGACATCCAGCATCCGAAGTTTGTGGATGCCACGATCCTCGACCGCATCCTCGATGCGGCCCACCGGGGGGTGGAGGTGCGCGTCCTCTGCGGCGGCAAGCATGGGATCAGCGACTGGGACATCCTCGACACGTTCTCGTCGCTCCGCGTGCTCCACCGCTCGGGGATCAAGGTCCACAAGCAAAAGAACCTGCGCCTGCACGCGAAGCTCCTTCTGGCGGACAAGGCGCACGCGCTGGTCGGCTCGATGAACATCGACCGGTCGGCATTCGATCTCCGGCGCGAGCTGGGAACCCAGGTCAGCGATCCGGGAGTCGTGGCGCGCCTGCTGGCGGTCTTCGAAAACGATTGGGCGACATCCCACCGCTACGAGGCTCCCGACCCGCTCGATCCCTCGCTCCATCACGAAGACGATTTTCCGCACGACCCGGATCTGGTCCATGAGTGACAAGCCCTCGCTGGCGAGCCTCGCCCTGACGTTCAACCACATCGCCCTCGCCTCGTTCGGCGGCGGCCTCTCCGCGTGGTCGCGCGAGGTGATCGTCGTCGAGAAAAGGTGGATGGAGGACGAGGAATTTCTCAGTGCGGTCACGATGAGCCGGATCCTTCCGGGCGCGAACCAGGTCAACCTTGCGGTCTTTGTCGGGGTCAAGTTCCGCGGGGTTCCCGGCGCCGTGGCGGCGGTCTTCGGGCTCACGTTTATTCCGGTCCTCATCGTCCTGGCGCTCGCGTATTTCTATTTTCAGTTCCACCACATTCCCGCAGTGAAGGGGATCCTGAAGGGGGCTGCTGCGGCGGCGGTCGCGCTCACGCTCTCGATGGTCTTCAAGACCGGGAAGAAGTGCCTGACCGGCCTCATTCCCGTGTCCCTGTTCGCAACCATCTTCCTGATGAACGGGATCGCCCGCTGGCCGCTCCTCGCGTGCCTCGCCCTGCTCGCCCCGCTCGCCGTCGCATGGGCGTGGCCCAAAAAACCATGAACCTGACAAGGCTGACTCAAATCCTGCTCCTCTTCAGCTCGCTCTCGATCCTTTCGATCGGCGGCGGGAACACGGTGCTTCCCGAGATGCACAGGAAGGCGGTCAACGGCTACGGATGGCTCAGCGACAAGCAATTTGCGGACGTCTTTGCGATCTCGCAGGCCGCGCCGGGGCCAAGCATCCTCATCGTGACGATCATCGGCTACAAGGCGGGGGGATTTCCCGGGGCGATCCTGGCGACGATCGCGATGATGCTGCCGGCGGGCATCCTGGTTTACCTGGTCAGCCGCGTATGGGAACGAGCCAAGGACCTGCCGCTCCGCAAAGCCATCGAACGCGGGCTCGCCCCGCTCACGGTCGGCCTCATCCTCGCCAGCGGATGGGTCATGAGCAAAGCCGCCGACCACGGCTGGCAGGCGTACCTGCTCACCGGAGTCTGCACGGCGATTTTTTCGACGACAAAAATCAACCCGCTCTTCATCGTGGCCGCCGCCGGCCTCATCGGCTGGCTCGGGTGGGTGTAGCTCCCCATTCTTTGCGCGGCCTGAAAGCTATAACTGGAAATACGACCACTGGTTACTTTCCTGCGTCGTAAGAACCTGCGCGCGAGTGGAATAGGAGCTTCCATTGAGCGACCCGATCGCCGCGCAGACCGCCAGGATCGTTGTCGTCAGCGCAACCCACTTGATCCACAACTCCTGCTGTTCATTTGCCATATCGAAACCTCCTCATCAGGCCGCTTGCTATAAAGGATTTCCCCGGCAGCTGCCAAGATTTCGTTTTTCGGGAGGCTGGCTGCTCGGCAAAGGCGGCCGGGGGCGACCACCCTCCCAAAGGAGGCAGCCTGCCCTCGGGCTGCTCAGCAAGGTGGCCGGGGGCGACCGCCCTCCCAAGGGAGGCGAACGGGAGGCTCAGCTTTTGCGCGATGCACCGGCCGCCGCGATTTTTCGCCCGATTTTTCGTTTGCGGAAGATCGTAATCTGGCGGATAGTTTCGCAACCCTTTCCCGAACATGATTTTCACCCGGATTTCAGCGGCAGTTGCCATCGGCCTTTTTGCAGGTGCGGCCGTCGGGGCGTGCGCCAACTCGCCCGAGTTCGAGCGGTATGCGATGCTTCTCCGCCAAAATGAGATTCTGAAAGTCGAGCCTCAGGTCGTTGCCCCCTCGAATTTCCGCTCCGGCTTCAACCGGTACCCGTGGAAGCAGCGGATCGTCACGACGATCTTCTGGGTCGGAGAGCGCCCGACCGCAAACAACCCGGTTCCGAATTACAAGAGCTCATGGGATGCCCGATGGGCCACGAACTATGGGGGATACGACAACCCGGATCCCGGCGCCCGCAAGAACTTTGTTCCGAAGGGGTTCCTGCCACGACAGAATCCGTTTTACGTCGCGCTGCCCTATAACGATGTGACGCACGGGACCACGAAGCCCGAGTCGCGCAAGGCGATCCCGTGGTTCAAGCAGGCGTTCGAGCGCCCGGGAAAATCCGTCTGCAAAGGCCGGTGGCTCGCCGTCCGCTACCGGGGAAGGATCGCCTATGCGCAATGGGAGGACTGCGGGCCATTCCGCACAGACCACTGGCAGTATGTTTTCGGAAACGCCATCCCCCTCCCGAACCTCAACAAGGGAGCTGGGCTCGACGTCTCCCCAGCCGTCCGCGACTACCTCGGCATGAACGGAACGGACGTCACCGACTGGAAATTCGTCGATGCGCGCGATGTCCCGCCCGGACCATGGACGAAATTTGGAGATAACAACACGTTCGTCCTCCAGCGCAGGGGAGAAGACCTCTTCGTTGCCGACCGGAACAACGCCTACGGCGCCAGAAAATAGCACCCGAGCATCCGCCTCTCTTTGTGGGATTCCTCGGTGTTCCCAATGGGCGAATGCCAGGAAAATAGACTCGCGCGGAGACGCTGAGGCGCAGAGGATTCTGTCAAAATGCGAGAGAGGAACACAGGCAAAGCAAACTTCAGGGAATCAGACCCAAAGGGAATGAAAATCCCCAAAAACCTCTGCGCCTCGGCGTCTCTGCGGGATAAGCATCCTCTGAAAACAGCCAAGAACCCTCTTTGTGATAAGCTTATCTGCCGGTAGGGCGGGTGATCCAGGCCAGGGAGCACCGCGGCCATCCCCGCCTTGGACGGGAATCAACGCGCGCCGATGTATTGACATTGACAGCGCGGCAGCGGTCACGTCTATTCACATAGACATCTACACAGAACTACACAGAAACCCATTTTGAATGTCCGTTTCCCTTCATAGAACGCATATCAGATCTCGCCCTCCGGGGTTCACGATTTTGGAGCTTCTTATCGTGATGGGGATCATGGGGATCCTCCTCGCGATGACGATGGCGGTCGGTCCGGGCCTCCTGCGGTCGTCCGCCATGAGCGGCTCGCTCTCCTCTGTGGCCAGCACGATCTCCCTCGCACGATCGGAAGCGATCCGCTCGCGCAAGCAGACGTATTTTGTTCTCGCGCCGGAAGCCTCGCTCGATGAGCGCAGCTATGCCGCCTATGCGGTCATCCGTCAGGAGGATGCGTCCGGAACAAACTTCCGATACCTCACGCCATGGAAAAAACTTCCCACCGGGGTTCTCTTCAGACCGGAGGCTGCAGCGACGTTGAACCAACTGCCCGGGACGAATATCTTTCCCTATCCGCGCGAAAATGGATCAAACCAAGCGATGCGGATCATCAGCTTTGTTTCCGACGGAGCATTGGCCGAGGATTCCCACCCCGAGGGCGCGAAGCCGGTTCTCCCGCTCCAGGTCGGAACCCGCATGGCTGCGACCGAGCAGCCTGCCTATCAGCCGTTGGACTACGTGATCACCAACCAGATTACCGTCGACCGCCTGAGCGGGAAGGTGAAGGTGATTCGGCAGTGAGTGAGATATGATGACCGATTACCCCATCAGAAACCGCGCGTTTTCCCTCGTCGAAATCGTCCTGGCCCTCGGCCTGGCGAGCTTTTCCATGCTTGCAATCTTCGCTCTGGTCGCGCAGGGGCAGAAGACGAGCCGGGAAGCCCGGCTGGAGAGCGTGGCGGCGATCCTTGCGGGGAAGGTGACCAGCCAGCTCCGCGCAAGCGCGGCGTGGGATACCAGCGACACGAATAATTACCTCGGCGGCAGCACGCTGGCGCAGGTCGCTTCGGGAGCCACCGTGACGCTCACGAACTATTATGATCTGAACCTCTCGAATGTCACCACCACAAAACCGGAAGACCGCCAGTTTTCCATGCGGACCGAAGTCGGTCCGGTTTCGGCTGCAGGGCTTTCCTCAGCCAATGCGGAGGTGGCGAGCGCGCTCGCCAACCTGGGCAATGCCGGCAATACCGTTTTTCTGAACATCGAGATTTCCTATCCTGCGCTCGCCCCGGAGGCGAACCGCTCGAAGCGCTCGTTTTCTTCGATCATCACCCGCACGTCCAAGGATTGAGCTGATGCGCCCCCCGCCCAACAGATCCGGCTTCACTCTCCTCGAGATGCTCGTGGCCACGACCGTCTTTTCTCTGATGATCGTCATGCTGCTGCAGCTGACGAGCGGGCTGATGAGCAATGCCAACCGCACCGATGAGAACCTCAAAATCGACCAGGACGTCCGAATCCTGTTCGACCTCATGCGCCGGGACCTCGCGCAGGCCCGGATCGGAACCAACCAAAACCAATTTTACGGCACGCCAACCCAGGTCTCGTTCGTCTCCTCCTCCTCGCACCTGAAAACCAACTACGTCTCGGACCAGCGGCTGGTCACGTATTTCCTTGAAAGCAACACGATCTACCGCTCCGTCGTCGAGCCGACGATTTCAAACTACCCGACCGTCTGGGATCCGCTCAACCCGGCATGGTGGACAAAATCAGGAACCAACAATGCGGAGGCGCTGCTCGAGGGCGTTTACCCTTATGACTCGACAAATTGGAACAACTCCAACCCGTTTCAATATACCTTCAGAGGCACTAACACGAACAGCTCACCGGCGAATCCTCCGAGCGGGCTCACGATCGGCTTTTCCGTGGCGAGCCAGCGCGCGATGGCCCGTGCCGGCGGAGCCGATAAGGTCACGAATACGAACGAGCGCAAACAGCTGAAATACGACATCGAACTGAACATCCCTCCGCCTTTCAACCCATGAAGCGATAACCACCTAATATCGAGTAAAACATGGAGGAGAAACAAAAAGCAAAGAACCTCGGGGCAAGCCCCGAGGCATTTGGAGGAACCGGCTCTGTCCGGTCCGTTGCTCTCCACGGACGACACGGAGGTCGTCCCTCCAGCAGCAAAGCCGAAGCAAGCTTTGGGGTATCAGACCCAAAATGAATCAAGTCGCCTCTTTCTGTCCCGATGCAGCCTGCCCTTTTTTCCTCTTCACTCCGTGCTCTCCGTGTCCTCCGTGTGAGCAATCGCCGGATCCGGGTTTCATAAGATGAAACTCCTCGCGCGCTTCCAGAAGGCCGCAGCCCTGCCGTTTGTGCTCCTCCTGGTGGCGCTGAATGTGATCGTCGTCGTGGCCCTCCTGATCTATGCCACCACCGAGCTCCAGGCGAGCCGGAACTCCGGGCAGACAGAAGTCGCCCGCTCGCTCGCCCAGAGCGGGATCGACATCGCCGCCGGCCTCATCGCCGCCAACTCCACCAATAACGGGTTCGTCTCCTACCAGCGGGTCACCAACGTCGGGGGCGACCCGCGGCTGGAGACCAAGATCGCCAACGTCTCCCCGCCGGATCCGACGAAGCCTTGGGCGAGATCCGCCGTCAGCCCGGCCGTCCTCCACTCGGGATTCCTTTCAGGAACCGGCGGCGTGGATCTCAACTTTGCTGTCAAGGGAGATACCACCGCAGGGTTCATCGCCCCGCGCACCAACATCAGCACGAACTGGACCAACCTTTCCACCAACATGTTCCGCATGGACTGGATCTACGTTTACAAGGGCCCGACAAACGATTCCAAAAACCTCGTCGGCCGCGTCGCCTACTGGGCGGATGAGGAAAGCTCGAAGCTCAATATCAATTATTCGGGCAACGCGCTAGCATACTCATTTTACAACACTTACTACGCCTCCAACCAGGATGCTGGCAAATGGACTGACTTTGAGATCAAGCGGCCAAACCTAACAAACATGCCAACCGAAAAGAATTTCCAGGGCAGGAAGTGGCCGTATTTTGCGGAGCTCGGAGGTGTCGCGGGACTCACGATGAATGACGCCTTCACTATTATCACAAATAGAGGCGCCCCCAAAGCAGCCAACTTCGTCCCCTACCCCAGCCTCCTTGCCGTGCGGATTGCAACCAACACGGTTGTTTCGACCCTCGCCCGCCAGTCAGAACTGGGGTTTACCGCTACGGTTTACAGCAAAGAGGCGGAAAGATCCTACGCAACCGGCCGCAAGCGCCACGATTTGCTCAACGTGTATCTGGGCGCACCCGAAACCTCGACGATTTCCGGATTTCAGACGGAAATTGTCGCGAACTACCCTAAGTTTGATGATAAATACGATCTGCAAGGCTTTGCCTCGGCGGCGTATTCTCTTGTTCAGTTCCCTGGCTTTTCAAAAACAAACACAACACCCCAGGCGGGCGCAAACTATGGCACCGCAAAGCTCTATGCCAGGGGGCTCCCCCTTGCGAATGAAATCTCAGTGCTGGTTTCGGTCCATAATGACGGGGGAACAACAAACGTGGCAGACATCAGGTCTGACATCGAACTCGTTATTCTCGGGCAGTCAACGGTCGCGGCAAATATTCTCGAGCCGAATTCGTGGGCTTATCCGATTACTAATAAATCTGCCTATGTAGCCGATATCACCTTCCTTCCAACCAACACCTCATTTGGAAGCCCGATCACAAGCATCTCAGTCAATGGGGCAGCTTCCACAAACTGGTTCAAGCCGAACCGCACGACGAACAGCGACTACAGCCCGCTGAACCCGTTTGACACAAACTCGACAAATCAAGCTGCCTCGACATTCGCGAACTCTATCGCAAGCATGTCATCTACCACAACATTAACCAACACGAATCCTCTTCAGTGGGTTTTCCCCACAAATGTCGCCGTTTCAATCAGACATAGAACCCTGCCTTACCAGACAATCAACTTTATTGTCGCACCTCCCACGAATGCCATCCCGGCTCCAAGCCTCGGCACAACAAACATCGTTTACCATCTTGTCGCCCAGCCCGATGGCGATGCCAACTCCTACCGCGGAGACCCCCGGTTCGGCGTTTTCACGAGCTCGGCGGTCTCAGACCCCATTAACAATACAACAAATTCGCAATGCAGCATCGGATCTCTGAACACATCGAACTGGAATACCGACACATATGGCGCAGCTCCCAACCAGCCGGATATTACGCCCACCTCTATCTTTTTTGGATTGGATGGCGGAATCCCGCAGTATGTCAATGATAAATCCCGCGGTTTTGGCCCGTCGCTTGCTGGCGTTGGCTGGCTGGGAGAAGTTCCTGTGACCACCAAGTCGGCCCCCGCGCTGGCTTGGTCAACCCCCCGGCTTTGGGGGAATGGGCGCCCATCTGTCAACGGGACAGATTATCCGCCGGACTGGCTTTTGCTCGATTGTTTTCATATGGCCGTGTGGCCCGCAGAGGCCGAATCCATCGGAAGCACTAATATGATCTCCAGCTCGTATGCCATGATCAACATCAACACAGCCAAGTCGTTTTTCCAGGTTGGCGCCGGCTCCACAAATAAGTCGGACACGATACTTGATTCGATCACTCTCGGGGCGAACTCCAAAGACTTCACCGGCCAGAATCTGGATGGAACTCCTAGCTACGGGTGGAGCTTTTACTATCGAACAAACTTTCTCGCGGTAGTGAAACAAATGGTTTCCGATAGGAGCTCAACAAACAACCCCTATACCACGCACTATGAGTTCCTGGCCGAGCTTGCCACCAACAATATGACGACGACCGATCCGTGGCACCCGTGGACCGGTTGGTGGCCATCCCCTCAGGCCAATGCGGGCAGCATCTACAAAGCCACCAACACGACCGACCGACGGATCGAGGGGATCGTGCGGAGCCTTGTCCACAAGCTGACCACCCATGGCAACCAGTTCACCATCTACAGCCTCGGGCAGGCGCTGCAGGTGGTGAACGGAAAGACGAACGTCGTCGGCGAGGCCTACCTGCAATCGGTCTATGAGCGGGCTCCGCAGTACGACGAAACTTCCGGGGCGATCACCAACGGGTCAGCATCGGGCGCGCCGCCGATGCGGCAGCTCTACCTTCGCGAGCTGCGCTATTAGCTTCACCAAGCCGCCGGGCTCTTGCTTGGAAGGAGATTTTCTAAAAAACCTGTTGACATACCGGTTGGTTAAACCAGTCTTTTCCGCATGAATTCCTCCTCGATTCAGATTGGTGCCTTTGAAGCCAAGACCAAGTTGGGTGAGCTTCTCGATCGGGTGACCAACGGCGGCTCCTTTACGATCACCAAGCATGACCGGCCTGTGGCCCGCCTCATCGGCTTTCAGGCCGATCTCAGCACCCAACGGACCAAGGCAACCGCCGCGATGCGCGCCCTGCGTGGGCGATATGCCCTTCACGGTCTCGATGCCCGGCGCCTGCGCGAGGAGGGACGAGCGTGAGCGAAGCCTTTGTGCTCGACTGCTCTGCCACTCTGCCATGGGTTTTCGGCGACGAGGCCACGCCGTCGTGCGACCGGCTGCTCGACAAACTTACCGCCGGCGCCCGCGCCTGGGTGCCAGCGCTTTGGCATCTCGAACTGAGCAATGCCCTGCTCGGCGCACAACGGCGCAAGCGGATCGACCAAGCGGGCATCGAAGCCTTCCTCTCGCAATTGTCCATCTATGACATCTCTGTGGACGATCAGACCATGGAGCGTGCTTGGCAGAAGACCCTTGATCTGGCCATGCAACACCACCTTTCGACCTATGACGCAGCCTACTTGGAACTCGCTCTGCGGCGGGCTATCCCATTAGCCACGCTGGACTCAGCCTTGATCACAGCCGCCCGGACCTGCGGCGTCGGCCTCTGTCTGCAGTAGCGGCGAGTCCGTGGGATAGCAAACCCACCGGGTTTTCGTGTCGCGGAAATGCCTTGCGAATCAGGCAGAAACCCATTAGCGAAAATGCAGCGAGATGACGAACGCTTTCCGCATCCCGGACGGGTCGAAAAAGACCTATGTCCCGAACCCATGGGTTGCGAGGAATGCGTTCCGGGCCGGCGCTTCGTCCGGCGACCGCCCGCCGGCGCCGGATCGTGAGGTCGCGCTCGGCCTCCTTCCCGAACCGTTCTGGAGTGGCGGGGACCGGGAGATCGCTGCCTACCGGGGGGTCTGGGAGTTCGCCCTGCGGAACATCCGTCCCGCGACGGCGGAAAACGGGTTCGCCGCCGACTACGCGGACACCGCGTTCAACAACTTCACGTTCCTGTGGGACAGCGCGTTCATCACGATGTTTTGGCGCTACGGGAGAGCCGCCTGGGATGCTATGGGAACGCTCGACAACTTCTACGCAAAGCAGCACCCGGACGGGTTCATCAGCCGCCAGATCTCGGGGGTAGACGGCACCGACCACTTTCCGCGCCACGACCCGAGCTCGACCGGGCCGAACGTGCTCGCCTGGGCGGAATGGGAGTGGTTTCGCCATACCGGGGATGCGGAGAGACTCGCCCGCGTCTTCCCGGCGCTCGCCGGCTACACCCGATGGATGCGGCGGAACCGGACCTGGCCCGACGGCTCGTATTGGGCGACCGGCTGGGCCAGCGGGATGGACGACCAACCGCGGCGGGCGGACGCCTTTTTGGAGAGCCCGCCGACCCGGGGCGACGGGTTCCATGTCAACTTCGACCACGGACACATGGCATGGGTCGAGGCCTGCTTCCAAGCGCTTCTGGCAAACCGCCTGCTGGTCGGGATGGCCGGCGCGCTCGGGATCGGCGCCGATGCGGACGAATTCCGCGAGGAGGCGGAAAACCTCGCCTCATGGTGCGCGGCGAACCTCTGGGATGAGCGGACCGGTTTTTTTCATGACCGGACGCGGGACGGCTGCCTTGCCAACCACATCAAGTCGGTCGGGGCCTACTGGGCGCTGCTCGCCGGGGGCGTCGACGCCGGGCGGCTGCCGCGCTTTGTCGCCCACCTTGCC
>JBAXXX010000091.1:0-15567 GCA_037127695.1 Verrucomicrobiia bacterium
GCAATTTTGCAAAATCGCTGATCCCAAGCGGCAACCTCGGCAGGTGGTCGTTCATTTTGATCAGAAATCGCTGGAAAGGTGCGCCTTCATGAGGCGATCCGCATAGACGTGCCGGCAGGCTTCCGGAATCGCGCTCAAGATGCGGGCCGCGAGAGGCTCCCAGTTTTGCAGCTTCGAGGTCATTTTCTATTGAGATAATAGAAACCACACAGCCACCGTCGATGCGAATGTTGCTCCCGGCCATCGATTCGGCTTTTTTTGTCGGGTTTGATTCTTTGATTTGGTGTCGGCAGGCCATCTCGAATGAATGGAGGTCGGTCGCCCCCGGCCGCCTTGCAGAGCAGCCCGAGGGCGAGCTGCCTCCCTTCATCTCTTGTTTGTCGCGCCGCCCTCCCGTTCATCTGCGGCTTCTAAGTTCAGCGTTCTTACCCTCAGATTTGGGTCCTATTGCCAAAAATCGTTGTTTGATGCCCTGGCGGCCATGGTGGCAGCACGCTTGAGCTGAGCGGAGGGGGAGCGGTCCGGCTGGGCGCCAGCAAACGTGCGGCCCGGGAGAAAATGATTCAGGCAGATGCACGCCCATTTGAGCTGGTAGAGCGGCTCGAGGAGGCGGATGCGCGCGGCCAGGCGATCCGGGGCGGGATCGATTGCGATCGCGCGCTCGCGAAAGATTTCTGCGAGGGCAGGAGGGAGAAGGCCATCTGGCTGGTTGCAGAAGTCGATGGTGGTTTTGGCGGGGTCGTCCCATCCGGCATATTCAAAATCGAGGAAGCGGAGGGATCCGTCATTTTGGCGAAGCGCGTTGTGGAACCCGAAATCCGAGGGGGATAGGCATCTCTGGTCTGGCGGCAAAATGGCTGTCAGAGAGATTTCCTTTTGCGAGCGGATGCCGTTGTTGATGGTGCTCCAGAGTGGCTCCAAAGTTGCGGACGCAAACTCCCTTGCGCTCACGTGCGCCTCGTCGGAAGCCTCGATCGTCCGCACGCGCTCCATCCTGTCCGCGACCGTTGCGAGGTGGTCTCCCAATGTGAAGCAGGCCTCGGAAACCGGTTGCAGGGATGCTGCCCGGGACCTGTCCAGATTGATTTCTGCAAAAAATTCTGCTGCCGCCTCGACATCTGCCCGGGTGACCTCCTGGATTGCGATGGGTTTTCCCTCGATGAATTCGAGCAGGGCGCATCGGGCATCCGGATCCTTGGCCAGAGGTTCTGGAGCCCGGCAGCATCCGATTTTGCGGAGGTAGCGGAGGAATGCCCATTCTTGGCCAAGCCGGTCGCGAGGGTCCTGTTCGCTCCAGAAGTAGCGCTTGAGCAAAAATCTCCGCGAGGCGGACTGGACCGCCCAGACGAAATTATTCCGGCCGCCAGGGAGCGGGGAAACCGATGTGGGCGGAGGAAGCCCCAACTGAGAGAGGAGGGACGAAGCCGCGCGCAAAGGGTCCGGAGGAGGAATCACGGGCTTGGAGAAAGGAGGAGGTTCGTGAGCTCCGCCCACGACCGTGCGGAGGGGGATTTTTTCCAGTCCGGGTGCGCGCCTGCGGGATCGAACAAGACAAATCGCGTTGTTGCCGGGAAGTCCGCCTGAAGGAAGATCTCCGGCAGATCGTCAATGAACCCATCGCAGCCACAGCTCGCGATCCGCGCAATTTTCTCCGGCTTTGTCAGCTCAAAAAACACATCCTTGCGGCACATCCGGCAGCCGGATTCGGAAAAGACCCCGTTTTGCTCGAGCCAGCTAGTTGCGGCCGCATGGAGGTCATATGGTTCCCCGAGAAACGGGTAGCGTGTTTTATGGCTGATAATTCGGATTGCGAACCCGCGATCCTGGCATTCCCGGAAGAAATCCCACACCCCGGGGTAGGGCTCGGCCTCCGCCATGCGGCCGCCGTAAACCTCCCCTTGGAGGCGGGTCCAGTCCGCCTCCTTGCCAAGTTCCCTCAGACGATCCCGAACGGCCGTCTTGTTCGCCGGAAGCGAGGCGGGAATCAGCCCCTGCTCGGCTGCGACGCGGTGAAACAAAGCGTCGTAAGAGACAATCGTATTATCGAAATCGACCCCGATCGTCATGAGGCGGGTCGCAAAAACTCCATCACTTGCCTGGCGATCGCTGCCGGGGTGAGGCCGAAGTGTTCCCTGGCATCTTTCTGCGAGCCGATCTGGTGGAAAAAGGCATCTCCCGTTCCCGCGCGGATCAGGCGGGCCTTCATCGGAGGCTGATCGGACAGCCACTCGGCCACGGCGCTTCCAAATCCGCCGAGGCGGCTATGCTCCTCCAAGGTGACCACGAGCGAGCTCAGAGAAAACGCCTGCTTCAGGACCGCTTCATCCAGCGGCTTGACGGAAGGAAAGCTCCAGACATCTGGATCGAAGCCCTCAGGAACAAGCATCTCGGCGGCTTGCAGAGCGAGGGTGACCGTGGCCCCGGTGGCCAGCAGCGAGATATCGCGGCCGCTTCGGAGCGGAAGCGCAGATCCGATCTCGAACCCCTCGAGCGGGCTCGCGTGGATCGCAGGCTCGCCCTTTTTTCCGATGCGGATATAGGCGGGCTGAGCTTGGCGCAGCGATGCTCCAAGGGCTGCCCGAACCTCCTCGGAATCGGCTGGAGCCAGAACAACCATCTCAGGAAGCAGGCGCAACATCCCCACCTCCTCGCAGGAATGGTGAGTTGCCCCAAGCGAGGCATACGCCAATCCAGATCCGGTGCCGACAAGCACGACCGGCAGCTTGTGGTAGCACAAATCCACCCGGATCTGCTCGATGCAGCGATAGGTCAGAAATGGGGCAATCGTGTAGCAGACCGGACGAAACCCGGACATCGCCAGCCCGGCAGCGACTCCAATCATGTTTGCCTCGGCCACCCCGCAGTTGTAAAATCGATCCGGGCAAACTTCCTTAAACTCGTCAAAAAGCCGGTTCCCAATATCCCCCGAGAGAAGGACGATGCGATCATCCGCGCGCGCCAGGCGGGTGATTTCCTTCGCAAATGCGTTTCTCATGGCCGGTTCAAAATGGTTGCGACCTGATCCAATTCCGCGTCGTTCGGGATCCGATAATGCCAGTTGTTGTCATCCTCCATAAACGGGACGCCCTTCCCTTTCACCGTGTGGGCGATAATCGCCCGGGGCTGGCCCTCCGCCGAAGATTCCCGGCCCAATGCCTGCACGAGCTCGGGAAGGCAATGCCCGTCGACCTCGACCGCGCTCCAGCCGAACGCGCTCCATTTATCCCGGAGCGAGGCCAGCGCCAGAACCTCGTCGCTTCGCCCGGTCGCCTGCCACTTGTTGTAATCCACGACGACGGTCAGTTTTCCAAGCTTCTTTGCAGCGGCAAACATTGCGGCCTCCCAGACCGATCCCTCGTTGCATTCGCCATCGCTCATCACGACGACCGTGCGGTAGTCCCGCTTCTGAATCTGCCCGGCAAGCGCAAACCCGCATGCGACGGGAAGCCCATGGCCCAGCGATCCCGTGGCCAGCTCAACGCCAGGAGCGCACCCGGGGGCGGGCTGCTCTGGAAGATGGCCGCCCTTCGAGGCAAAAGAATCCAGCCAGGACAGAGGAAAGAAGCCCCTTGAGGCCAGGGCGACATAAAGGGCCGGCGCCGCATGGCCTTTGCTCAAAATGAACCGGTCCCGATCCGGGGAGCCGGGATTCGCAGGATCGATATTAAGGATCCGCCAATAAGCTGCCACCAGGATATCCATGCAGGACAGCGAAGACCCGAGGTGTGGGGCGCCCGCGTTGTGCGACATCTGGACCACTTGGTATCGAAGGGTGCGGGCTACGCCTTCGAGTTCGGAAATTGACGCGCCGAAGCAGACTTCTGACGCAGAGGGATAATCGGGGAGAAGCTTCACAGGCTCACTGAGAAAAATGGACCATGCAATGGATGACCTCGCCCGAGCGCATCCGGGCGATGCCGTCGTTGATTTGCTCCAGCGGGATCCGGTGCGAGACGAAGCCGGCAGGGTCGAACCGTTTGCCCTGCATCATGCGGACGAGGCGGGGGATGTCGTCGGCGGGATGGCTTTCTCCGCCGTGTGAGCCGGAGAGGACTTTCCCGAAATGGAGCGGGAGGGTGTTGATGGATAGCTTTTTGTCGGAGGGCATCACGCCGAAGATGATGCAGCGGCCGGAATCCGATGCGAGGGCGTAGGCTTTTTCGATGACTCCGGGGTTTCCGGTGCCATCAATGACAACGTCGGCCGGGCCGCCAAGGATCTTCCGGACCTCGTCGGCAAAGTCGGCCCGCGCGGAATGGATCGTGTGGGTGGCGCCGTATTCGATCGCCTTGGCGAGCTTGTGGTCGTGCAGATCGACCGCGATGACCGGGTGGGCCCCGGCGAGATGCGCTCCAAGGACGGCCCCGAGCCCGATGCCGCCGCAGCCGATGATGACGACCGACTCGCCGATCCGGACATGTGCGTTGTTCGTGATCACTCCGAATCCGGTCGTCAGGGTATCGGCAAGAAGCGCGCACGTCTCGAAATCCACCGTTGCGGGGACCGCAGTCAGGCGGTTCTCGGAAATAACCGCAAATTGCTGAAAGGTCGTGATGTTCCCGGCATTGACCTTCTGGCCGCCGCGGAGATAGACGCTTCCCCCCGCGTCGATCCCGCGTCCCGGACGCCAGTGCAGGACCACTCGGTCACCCGGCTTGACATGGCGGACTTCCGGACCGACCTCGAGAACGGTCCCGCCGCCTTCATGTCCGAGCAGATGCGGCAAAAACCGATCCTGACCTTTGACGCCGTCGATCTCCCCGAGCTGCGACCCGCAGATCCGGGTGACGCCGACCTCGACGAGGACCTGGCCGAAGCGGAGCTGTGGAACTTCGACCTCATCCAGCTCCAGAGGTCTTTTCTGCTCAACGAGGATGGCGGCGGGGGTTTTCATGTCAGATATAGAATCGAAGAGGTTTAACCGCAGATGATCAAGATTTACACAGATTGAAGATGATGGGCGTAGTTCTCCAGATGAGAAACAGCCTTGCCTTCGAGGTAGATTGTATCGTGGCTCAGGTCGATATCGCCAGGCCATGATAAAGCCCATCCTGAATCGACTTGAACTTTATCAAATAAATGCGGGTCCCTGAGCGTTCGGAATGCTGGAAGCTCGAGATAAGGTTCCAGATCAAAAACCCGCTTCTCGCTGTTTTCAAAAAGAACTTCGACACGGGACGTTCCGACAACGCAGACCGATTTCATGAACGGATTTTTAAAAGGTGTCATTTCAGAGGATCAATCGTCCTTGTAAAATATCGAAATAACAATTCCGTAGAAAAGGCTGATTCGAGGCATGGGTTATATCTCCTTCAGCTTCAGCATCGTCTTGATGTTGTAGTATTTTTCCTCATCTTTCAGCTTGCCGGTGCGGAACGCCTCAATGACCTCGACGATCGCGTCCTCGACGAAAAACTTCTGGTCGAACCCGGTGGCGAGGAGCTTCGCCGAGGAGAGCCGGTAGGAGCGGGGGTCGTTCGAAGGGGTCACGACGATCTCGGCCGGAACATGCTTGGCGACCCGGTTCGCGATATCCAAAATCGAAATGTTCTCGAATCCGGCATTGAAGATCCCCGGCAGCTCCATCCCCTTTGCTAAAAAATGGTGATAGACGCGAACCATATCTTTGATGTGGATATTCGGGCGGGTCTGGTCACCGCCGAAAACGGTAATCCGGCCCTTGGTGACCGCCTGCATCGTGAGGATGTTGACCGACAGATCGAGGCGCATCCGGGGAGAATACCCGCAGACTGTCGCCGGCCGGATGATATTGACGACGAGATCCTTCGCGTAGCTCAGGAGGACCCGCTCGCTGACCATCTTGGTTTTGTTGTAATCCGAGATCGGGACGAGCGAGAGGTCCTCGGTGACCAGAGGTTCGTCCTTCACGCCGTAAACGCTTCCCGAGCTGGCAAAGATAAACTGCTTCACCCCGCAGGCAACCGCCCGCTCCGCGAGCAGCATCGTGGCCAGGGCGTTGACCTCCCAGTTCCCCTTGGAATCCAAATCGCTGCAGGGGTCGTTCGCGATGTTCGCGAGGTGGATCACGGCATCTTTCCCCTCCATCGGAACGGTGCCGGCATTCCGGATATCGCCCTGAACCACGGTCAGCGCGGGATGGTCCGGCAGATAATTTCCGAACCACTGGATATCATAGACCGTGACCTGATGCCCTGCCTCCAGCAGGCTTAACGTCAGGGGGGTCCCCACATAGCCGCAGCCGCCAGTTACTAGTATGTTCATAATATTTAGAGGTTCAGAAGGGTCATTCCGCTTTTCAGCAGGCGCGATTTGGAGATCGGATCCCGGTTGCCGACGATCCTCACCGCCTGGGCACCGGCCAGCTGGCCGATGAAGACGCTCATTTCTGACGAGAGGCCGGAGCAGGCGGCGAGGGCCGCCACGGAGAAGAACGCATCGCCAGCGCCGACGGTGTCAAGCACCCGGGTCTCCATCGGGATCAGGAGCGCAGGAGATTCGCCCGTCTTGAGGCCGATGGTTTCCACGGCCCCGCGCGTGAGCCAGGCCTCCCTTGCCGAGAGCTCGCCTTTCAGGGTCTGAAATTCCTCGAGGAAATCCATGTGCCGCCGGGCGCGGGACAGGAGCAGCTCCTGCTCGTCGAGGGAAAAGCAATCCGCCCTGCGATATTGGCGGTTAATGATGTTGAAGCCGTGGTTGTTGGAGTTGGTCTGGCAGTTCAAGGCCATAAAAGGAGCCTTCTCCTCCACAAACCGTCTAACCGGCTCCATCATCACTCCGTGCCCAAAATCGGCGACGACCACCAGGTCGTAATTCGCGATCACCGATCCGACCTGGCTCAGCACCTTTTCCGTCAGCGAAGGATCCGGCGGATTGGCATTGATGACGTTGACAGAAAAAAGTTTGAGCAGCTCCTTCCCTTCGATCTCCGGCTCGACAAACCGCTGCTTGATGATCGTCTTGAACGCATCGTCGCTCACGCAAAGGTTTTGCTCTGCGGGCAGGTGCGTCCCGACCATCAGCGCCGACCACTGGTCTGCGCCAAGCAGCCCGAGCAGGTCCACCTTGTCGCAAAACTGGGAGATATGGCGGTGGACGGCCAGGGATCCGCCAGGCTGAACCTCCTCATCGATCAGGCGCGAGGAAATGATCCGGTTCTTGGATGTCAGCCCCTGGACTTTGACATAGGTGTAGCGGTCGAAAATGATATCCCCGATGACAAGCACTTTGAGTGACGAGAAGCGGTCGATCGCCCGCCGGAATTGCTCAGGCGAGCACCGGGAGCCGAGCTGGTGGCAGAAGTCCTTGACCGCCTCGGGGATCGCATCGAAGTGGCGGTTGATAAGCTTTGAGGAGCTGAAGACGACCGTGCCGATATAGCGCACCTGCCCGCCGAAGACCTCGACCGTCTTGACGTCATCCGCGATGTTTCCGGTCGGGTCGTTCTCCTCATTTTCATACTCCCGGCCCTTGCAGTAGACGTTCGGCTTCACGCAGGAGATCGCCTCGACGGCAGCCGCGAACGGGATCATCACGACGTAGTCCACGCACTCGAGGGCCGCGAGGTTCTTGGCCCGCATGGCATCGTTAAAATACGGCCTCCCGGGTCCTTTGTTGACAAACTTGTCGGACGTTGCGGTGACGACCAGGATGTCGCCCAGGTCCTTCGCCTCCTCGAGGTGGTAGATATGCCCCGGGTGGAGCAGGTCGAATGTTCCGTGGCACTGGACGATCTTCCGCCCATCGGCCCGGAGAGCGTCAAAGACCGCTGCTGCCGAAGAAAAATCAAGAACTTTTTGGCGGCTCATCGGGATATACTTCTATCAAGTCTTATGCTGGTAAGTCAAAGTTTGGTTCGCGAGTTCGGCCTGGCGGGAACGCGCCCAGGCGATCACTCCGGCGATCCCCTCCTCCAGGCCGACCCGATCCTCCCACCCGAGCTGGCTGCGGCATTTGGAGGAATCCAGAAGATACGCCGCATCTTTTCCCGGACGGTCTTCGACAACATCCACAACATCGGAAAACTCTTTGCCCATCATCTCGCAGATGATTTGGACGAGCTCGCGGATCGACACGAACCTCGAGGTCGAGATGTGGTAGGTCTCCCCGCTGGTTCCGGCATCGGCGACCCTCAGCGTGGCCTCCGCGACATCGTCGAGATGGATGAACGAGCGCACGGAATGCCCGCCTCCCTGGAGCTGCAGCTTTTCTCCGGTCAGCACCGCCATGACCGTCCGCGGGATGATGCGGTAGAGCTGCTGGCCCGGGCCATAGACATTCGCGGCCCTGGTGAGGCACACGGGAAAATCGTAGCGCTGAAAAAACGTCCTGAGGTGCAAATCGCACGCCGCGCGCGATGCCGCATACGGGGTGCTCGGGCGGTAGGTCTCGTTTTCGCGCACCGTGCCCTCGCAGCTCCCATAGACCTCCGGCGTCGAGATATGGACATACCTCCTGAGGCTCGGAATCTTCCGGAGCCCATCGTGCAGCCTCACGTTCGCCACGACGTTTGTCTGATACCACTGCTCCGGGTTCAGCCAGCTCTCCGCCACCATGCTTTGGGCGGCGAAATTCACCACGCACGCGCACCGGGCATCAGACACCAGATCCAGGATGCCTGCGGCATGGTGGTTCAGATCCATCTGGTGAAACGAAAACCGTGCCTGCGCGGCCTCGGCGGCCCAGCGATAAGGAAGAAAGCAGCCGGGCAGCTCCGCAGAGCGGCTCACCCCGATCACCCTCCGGCCTTCCTCGATAGCATGCCGGACAAAGCTTGCCCCGGAGATCGAGTTGCTGCCGATCACCAGCAGGGGAGGCACGTCCATCACCGGGCCTCCAGGCTGTGGGTCAACTGCCGTGGAGTAAAGAACCTCGGGGCAAGCCCCGAGGCATTTGGAGGGACCGGCTCTGTCCGGTCCGTTGCTCTCCACGGACGACACGGAGGTCGTCCCTCCAGCACGAAAGCCGAAGCAAGCTTCGGGGTGTCAGACCAAATGGGAATGATGTGGCACGAGACCATGGGAGAATCTGCTTTGTTCATTTCTGCGGTTCCAACAGTTTTCTGCGAAGCTGAATTCTGGTCATGTCCTCGACGTTCCGGCGCCCTTGCTCGCCGAATTTTTCCTGTACCAGGGCGAGGTATTTCGGGCTCGTGAAGTATGTCCTCCAGGCCTGATCCCTGAAGGCGATCACCTCGGCGGCGGTCAGGTGTTTGGTCGGCAGCGGGTGGGTATCGTAGGAGAGGAACGCGTAGCCCACGAAATCGGGGGGGAGCTCCCAGCCATTCGCCTTGGCGGTGTAGTAGAGCGGGCTTCCGGGCAGGGCCTGGCAGGGATACATGTTCGCCGTCTCGGTGTTGAGCTCCACCGCGAGGTCCAGCGTCTGCTGCATGGTTTCGATCGTATCATCCGGGAAGCCAAAGATGTAGTTGGCGATGACGTTGATGCCGGATTCCCTCACCGTGCCGATGACCTCCCGGATGTTGACTTCTTCGAAGCTGCCCTTCGAGACCTCCCTGCGGATATTCTGGTTCGCAGCCTCAACGCCTAATGCGAGCCAGCCGATGCCGGCCTTCAGAAATTTTTCCAGGTATTGCTTGCGGACGGTGTCGATCCGCGAATACGCCCACATCCGGAGCCCGAGGTCGCGCTCGACAAGCCCGTCCACAAGCGGCTCAAAATAGCTTTTGTTGAGAAAAAACATTTCGTCCGAGATGCGGAGCGTGCTCACCCCGAGCGCGGCGAGCTTCTCAAATTCCTTGAGCATGAATCCCGGCGACCAGAACCTCATGTTCGGGGAGGAGGCCGCGGCGACGCCATCCGAGCTGTCCACCCGGTTGACGATGTTGATCATGCAGAAGTCGCATTTGAACCGGCATCCGAGCGACGTGTAGATCGCGGCGAATGGCGTGCGTTTTTCGGAATCAAACTCAGCGTGCCAGAAGTGCGCGCGGTAGAGATCCAACGGCCTGTTCTTGTAGGGGAGAAGGTCCCAGGCATACCCTGGAAGATCGAGGTCCATCCGCTCGGTGGGGACGACGCGCTCGGGGGCATTGAGCACCGGGATACCGTTGATCTTGTAGCCGATGCCCTTGATCTGGTCGAGCCGGTTGGCCAGGTCGCTGCGCAGAAGGTTGTGCAGGGCGTAAACCCCCTCGTTGAGAAGAACGAAATCGATGTACGAGAGGGCAAGAACCTCGCGGGGAAGCGCGCTCGTATGGGATCCGACAAAGCAGGTGGGAATCTCCGGATGCGCCGCCTTGAGAAGCGCGCAGCAGGCGGTGTTGCCGACCATATTGGTCGTTCCGGAGTTCGGGTTTTGCCCATAGACCACGAAGCAGACGAGCCGGGGGGCGGCGGAGGCGATGCGCACGACCGCCTGCTCGTGGGTGAGACGCTCCGCCGTGGCGTCGATCAGAGCGACCCCGAAGCCTTGGGACCGGCAGCTCTGGGCGAGCAAAAGCGACCAGGTCGGAGGCTCGATCGCAGCAAAATCCTTAGCAAGCTCCTGGTAGGCGGCCGCAGCCGAGTCAGCATTGACGAAAAGAACATCGAGTGGGCGGGGCATGTCGTTATTTCATATCATTCATCCTAATAGGTCAAAGGCTAAGAATCAATCGAGGGAAGTTGGCCCTGATCCGCGCGTCAGCGCAATGAATGGAGGGCGGTCGCCCCCGGCCGCCTTGCCGAGCAGCCCGAGGGCGGGCTGTCAGGCCTCGTTAACAAGCAGGCAAAGGGCGGGAATTTTTTCGGGGTCGAGGTCCGGGTAGTTTCCGATATACCAGCCGAAGAAGTGGATGTGATCTACGCGGGGGAAATCCTCCGGGCGGATGTCTGGGAACGCTCGGCGGAGGTACGGCTGGCGGAGCTGGTTGCCGCCGCCCGAGGTGCCCCGGCGGAATTCGACTTTGGCCGCCCGCAGGGCGGTTTCGATCCGGTCGCGCAGCCCGGCATCGGGCTCGCGCAGGACGAGCGTGAACGCATAGTTGCTGCTCCCTTCCTGGTCGAACTCCGTGAAGAACCTGCTGCTGTCGAGGCCCGCGAGGAATTTCCGCAGGTTGCTGCGGCGCTTTTCGTTATTCGCATCGAGGCGAGGGAGCTGGGCGCGGCCGAGGACGCCCTGGATCTCGGTGGCGCGCATGTTGTGCGACGCGTAGGCAAAAATGAAATCCGGGTTGAGGTCCGGGTGGCGTTCCGGCCACCCGGAGCGGGCCTCCGGGCTTTCGATCTCGCGGGTCATCCCGTGCGAGCGCATCATCCGGCAGATTTCGTAGAGCTCCTCATCGTTCGTGCAGACCGCCCCGCCCTCGATCGTGCTGAGATGGTGGGCGTAGTAGAACGAGAAGTTCGACGCCCAGCCCCAGGACCCGCACCGGCGGCCCTCGAATGTTGCGCCGTGGGATTCGCAGACGTCCTCGACGAGCGGGATCCCGCGCGCGCCCAGCCCGTCAACCAGCTCGCGCGTCAGCGCGTTGTAGCCGAGGATGTGGGTGAGGAAGACGGCCTTCGTCCGCGGGGTGACCTTGCTGAGGATCTCCTTCGCATCCATTCCCAGCGTGCAAGGGTTGATATCTGCAAACACCGGAGTCAGGCCGGCGAACATCACCGAGGCGATATCCGAGACCCAGGTGAGAGGAGGCACAATGACTTCGCCATCGCCCTTGAGGTGGCGCAGGGCGAGCATCGTCAGCTCGTTCGCCGATGATCCGGAGTTGACGAGCACGCAATGTTTGACCCCCGTCCACTCCGCCCAGTCGCGCTCGAACGCGCGGACTTCCGGCCCGTGGGTGAGCCGGGGGTCAGGCCGCTGGAGGTGGGCGATCAGCCGGTCGAGGTCGTCGCGCGTGACATTGTTGGCCATGAGCGGCCAGTCGAGGATGCGTTTCATTTTTCGCTGTAGTAGTCGCCCCATTCGACAATCAAAGTGGATCGCCCGTCGTCCCGCAGGAGGGCTTTTTCGTAAGCGGGAAAAATCTGTTCGGGCTCATCCAGGCGGATGATCTCTACCGACTGGCACATGAGGCGGAACGCGTCCGTGTAGTCCCCGACGTGCTGGTGGCTTGGGTGGAGCGGGCGCTGCGAGCCGATGCTGGTGCGGATGATCGCCTTCGGCACATACCCGCCATGCGACATCACCGGAATTTTGTCCAGGTGGCCGACGAGCTGGTTGGCCGCGAGGAGGAGGAAGTTCCAGCGCGGGAAGAGGGAGACAGGGACCGAGCCATCGAGCGCGAGGCCGGTTGTCATCCCCATCTGCAGCTCCTCATCTACCGGCATTTCCAGGAGCTTTTCGCGCGGCACATCCTTGAGAGTATTAGTCATCGCGGTGCCCGGAACCTCCACCGCCTGCCCGAGGAAGAGGACCCGGGAATCCCGGGCCAGCCAGTCCATCGAGCGCTTCAGTTCATCAAAGTATTTCATGGCCTTTAGAATTGGATCCTCTTCCCGGCGCCTGCGTGCGGGTATTTGGTTTTGTATTGGTAATAAGTGACTTTCGGGTGGGTGTTTTTTTCCCAGCTGAGCGTCGGCTGGTTCCATGCGGCCCTCGTGTCCGTGCAAACCGATTTCCCATTATCCTCCACGATGAAATGAATCGGGAGGTCGAAATTGGCAGCATATTTCATGCACTCGTAGGCGAGCCCGGTCTCGGCAGTCATTTCCCCGATGAAGCACCAGACTTTTTCGTGTCCGCCGCGGCGCTTGATCCCGAGCGCCACGCCGGTTGCGATCGGGAGGCTGCCGGTGACGATCGCCGAGGAAAAAACCCGGTATTCCGGGAAGCAGAGCGTGATCGAGTGCCCGGCCATGATCTCGGCTTTGACCTGCGCGGGAGGCACGCCTTTGAGCAGGCACTGGTAGTGGCTCCGCCAGGAGCACATCACCCAGTCGTCGGTTGCAACGCGAGAGAACACGTCGATCATCGGCTGCTCGCAGCCGTGATACAGGTGGACCGGAGCGCGGATTTTTCCGGCGTTGAATTCCTCGGCGATGTCCTCCTCAAAGCGGATGAGGTCTTCTGGCGTGAGATCTGTGATCGGCATGGTGTCTGGTCAGGATTTTTTTTCGGGATTTCCAGCGGGGGCTTTCTGCCATTCGCGGAACGACGAGATGGCCTGGCCATCCCGCCGCGCGGCGATTTCGGCATAGTCCTGGTCGAGCTCGTAGAAGACGATCCGGCTGCCCTCGAACTCGAACTGGAACGGCACATGGATCAGTCCTGCGAGCGCCTGGCGGACGTCGTCGTGCTTTTCGGGGGGGACGTAGAGGAGGAGGAACCCGCCTCCGCCAGCTCCGATCAGCTTCCCGCCGAGCGCTCCGGCCGCCCGAGCGCAATCGTAAACCCGATCCACCTCGCTGTTGCTGATCATGTCGCTCAGGCTTTTTTTGGCGAGCCAGGCCTCGTGCATGAGCTCGCCGAAGCCGGCCAGATCGCCCCCGCTCGAGAGCATCGCCATCCCCTCCTCGACGAGCTCGCGCAGAACCCGCAGCTGGCGCTTCTTGTCTTCGATGTTGGGGACGAAGCTCGACGCGACATCGGAAGCCGTCCGGTTGATGCCCGTGAAGAAGAGCATGAAATGGCTTTGGAACCCGGCCATCCGGTCGCGGCCGAGGATGATCGGACGCACGACAAACTCGTCGTTAGGAAGAAACGTGATGTGGTTGAACCCGCCGTATGCCGCGCTGATCTGATCCTGGGAGCCAACGTTTTCTTTCAGGATATTCTGCTCGAGGTTGATCGCCTCCTTGGCGAGCTGATCCTTGCTCGCCATGCCGTTTTGTAGGGCATGAAGGATCTGCATGAAGCCGACGGCAAACGACGAGCTGGACCCCATCCCGCTCCGGGCCGGAAGGTCGCCGTCGTGGTGGAGCTCGATCCCCTGCGTGATCCCGAGAAACTTGAGCCCCTCCCTGACTGCCGGGTGCTGGATGTCCTCCGCCCGCGCGCAGGATTCCGTGCGCGAATAGACGATGCGATACCTGTGCTCGAAGAACGGAGGAAGATACCGGCAGGTGAGGTAGCAGTACTTATCAATGCTCGTGGCGATGACCGCGCCGCCGTGATGCCGGAACCAGCCGGGATAATCGGTGCCTCCTCCAAGGAACGAGATGCGGTAGGGCGTGCGTGTGATGATCATGGCAGGTAGGAGCGGGGGCTTGAGGGCGCGATGAAATCTAACGGCATCATATTACGGCGACGGGCGCAATGCCGAGAAAAACGATTCTGCCTCGGCGTAGGATTCCGGAGTTCCGATGTCCAGGAACGGCCCGCTGTACCTGAATCCCAGGATCCTGCGGGAAATCCATGCCGGGAAGTGGTCGCGCTCGATCGAGGACGGAACCCCGTGCGGCAGGCTCTCGACGAGCGAGCGGCGGAGCAGATAGACTCCCATATTGATCCACCCGGGGCCGGCCTGGCTGCCTTTCTCCGAAAACGAGGCGACCATCCCGTCCTCCGCCAAGGCAACCCTGCCATAGCGAGAAGTGTCGTCCATCTCCCGAAGAACCATCCCCGCCGCAGCGCCGGATTCCTGGAACAATTGAAAAAATCCTGCGAGGTCGGGCGCGCAATAGGAATCCCCGTTCAGCACCATCATCGTCTCGGGGAAAAAAAACTCCCATGCCTGCCGGAGGCATCCCCCGGTGCCGAGAGGCGAGGTTTCCGCAGAGTAGCGGAGGCGAAGCGGACCGTGCGACACGCCAAATTCCGCTTCGATTTTCTCCGCCATGTAGCCGGAGCAGAGGACGACATCCCGCGGGCCGTGGCGCGCGATGGCATCGAGCCACCATGCCAGAAACGGCCGCCCGCTCACGGTGGCCAGCACCTTCGGACGATCGGACACCACCGACCGCAGACGGGATCCAAGCCCTCCGGCGAGGATCGCTACAGGCACGTCAGGAGGCAGCATCGCTTGGCGGGATTCCAATGCTCAGACGTTTTTTAATTCCCCGCGGCCGGGCATTTTACAGCCTTTGAACAGCTCCCGGAGCCCGACGTCGAACCAAGATACCCGGCAGCACCGGTCACTAAAATTGTGGTTTTTTTTGTCATAGGTAAAATGCTCCCAAGCCTCAGGGGAGACATGGAATTTTTGCAGAAATTGTTTTTATTGCAATAAGAGAGGCGCCCCCTGATCGGCGCGGGTGCATGACGGGAAAGTTACCACCATGGGCTGAAAGGTAGGGGCTGACCTCCGGGCTGACCTCCTGCGGCGGGCCGGGGACGTCCCGCCCTACCTCGGTAACTTTCGCGTCCTGCACCCGATCCGCGCGCCAGCGCAAAGAATGGTGGGATTTCTCCCCGGGCCGTCTTGCTGAGCGGCCCGAGGGCGGGCTGCATCCCTTGATTCCCATTGGGTCTGATACCCCGAAGCTTGCTTCGGTTTTCATGCTGGAGGGACGACCTCCGTCCGTAGAGAGCAACGGACCGGACAGAGCCGGTCCCTCCAAATGCCTCGGGGCTTGCCCCGTGGTTCTTCATCTCTCGTTTGTCGCGCCGCCCTCCATGCGTCCAGTGAGGTCCAATGCGCGGGAGCGCCCCGCTGCCGGAGCGCTCCCGCATTCAGATGGCTGTAAGCCGGATTCTGTCCGG
>JBAXXX010000092.1:0-14764 GCA_037127695.1 Verrucomicrobiia bacterium
CCTCGAAAAAGAGCTAAAAAACAACATTTTTCTTCTCTCCTAAGAAACTTGGGTTAAAATAAAAATCAGGATGCACGCCACCATTTTCCGCCCCTTCACCTTTGCCGCTCTTTTTGCCCTTGTCCTTGCGGTGCCGGCCATCCATGCCCGACAAGCTGCTGGCGCTGGGGATGCGGGCTCGGCGAGCACGTTTGGCAGCTCCGGAATGATCACGCCAGAAGAGGCCGTGCGGATTATCGCCAAAAAGCTGGGCCGCCCGCTGGGGAAGCAGAACCATTTGGTTTTCGATCGCACAGAGGACCGCAGCGGGCGCAGCTACCATGTCGTCCATGGATACGAGGTTGTCATCGATGACCCGAAGACCGGCGAAGGCCATACGGCCACATGGGGGTGGTTCTTTGTCGATCGGAAGGACGGCGCCGCCTACATATGGGATTTGGCCGAGGATCAGCTCGTCCGGTTTTGAGGCGAAGAAACCGTGGGCCGTCCCAGCCTGCGAGCGGAGACGGCCGCGCCCACCTATCAAAGTGAAAAGCTGCGGGCCGCATGGAACCCGGCCCCCAGGCACGACAAGACATCGCTCGCCCTCAAAGATTCCTGGGAAGCCCCGTTCACCATGGCGATTTCCGCCGCGCGCCCGCACACCCACGCCCCGAGCATGGCGGCTTCGCGCGGGGATTTTCCCTGTGCGATCAGCGCAGCGGCAACCCCGGCGAGGACATCGCCCATCCCCCCGCTCGCCATTCCAGGGTGCCCCGTCGCATTGTAAGCTGCAGGGGCTCCCTGCTCTCCGATGATCGTCCTGGCACCTTTGAGGAGGAGAGTCACCGGATGCAGCCCGATAAATTCCTGCATCCAGCAAAGACGGCTGCGTCCGCCGCGCGGGAGAAGGCGCTCCATCTCGCCCGGATGGGGGGTCAGCAGCCTCGGGCCGTGGCAACGATCAAGGACACCGGGATCCCTCGCCACCACATTCAGCGCGTCCGCGTCCACCAAGCAGGGGCACTCCGCCCGCCTCACAACATTAAGGATCTCCTCCGCATGCCGGGTGGAAAGCCCCGGGCCAATAGCGATCGCGTCCCAGCGTTCCGAAAGAATCTCCCCGTACGAATCCACCGGGCGCACCATGACCTCTGGCATCACGGACGGAAGCACGCCCAGCTCCGATTTCACACAGAGCGTGACAAGCCCGGCCCCGCCCATCACTGCAGCCCCCGCACAGAGCCGAGCTGCGCCGGTGTACCCGACGGAGCCCGCCACAACAGCAACCCTCCCAGCCATCCCCTTGTGCATGTCAAAGCCCCTGGGAGGAACGAGAGGGGCTAGAGTTCCGGCGGTCAGAACGAACGAGGAGTCCGCGCCTTCTGGCGGAAGGATTCCACACAGCTCCGCGACGGCAATCCGCCCGACAGAGCCTGCGGCCGCGTCGGCAACCAGGCAGCTTTTTACAAAGCCCATCGTGACCGTGGCATCGGCCTGGACGCACGGATCCCCAGGAATTCCGGAATCGACATCCAGCCCGCTCGGAAGATCTGCCGAGAGAACCCAGGCAGCCTGGGACTGTCGGAGGCGATTGATTTCCCGGATGGCGGAGGCGACCGGCTCTCGGGCCGCGCCTGAGGCGCTGATGCCCAGGAGCCCGTCGAGGATCACGAAAGGGGCACATGCATTTCCTTTGCCTGAGGACGGAAGCATTTCCAATCGGGAAGCCGTAAGCGGAGCAAGGCGGGAATCCGGCAATATCGTCTCGATCCTCCACCCTGCCGCAGCAAGGTGGCGGGCGGCGACCAGGACGTCTCCGCCATTATGCCCTTTGCCGGCATACGCAACGCAGCGGCCAGGCCGCGGAAAGTTCTGGCACACGAACTCCGCCATCTGCCTCCCGGCAGATTCCATGAGCGTCGCGGCATCGGCTCCAGAGGCAAATGCCGCCCGCTCGGCTTCGATCATCTGGCGGGCGGAAAGAATCATACCCGCCCAGCATGGCCCGCTCGGAAGCAGGAGAAAAGGATTTTGATCGCAACGCGGCAGCGATGTCCTCGCTCATCCCGGCTAGCCGGGGGAAAGATGCAGCGCCTTCAGGAAGGCCTTCTCATCCGGAGCCTTGCTCAGCTCTTCTAACAACCTGATTCTGGCTTCCCCGGCCTCAATTCCGTTGACGGTCAAACGGGCCATCAATTCGCCGAATAACTCGCGGCGCCGGTTCCCGAAATCCGTCAAATCCCTCCGGTCGTGGCAGAAGGCCATAATCGTAGTGCCACACGCGCAGTTCCGAAAAATCCCAACCTGCTCGCCCGCCTCTCCGACTTTGTATCCCATCAGCCCGCTGCCGTGCTCCAGCTTGGAAGTGTTGGCCAAATATTCCTCAAAAGAATGATAAACCCGCTCGCACAGCGGACAGGTTTTGGGGAATTCGGTATCCCAAATCGCCCGCAGACCTTGATAAAGCTCGCTAGCCGAAAGCTGAGCGTGAGCACCCGAAGGAAACATGCCGAGAAATCTACCTCGAAAACTCTCGAAGAAAAACATTTATTGCATCCGACTGCGTCTCGTGACCTCGAAACAAAAACTGTAGCTCGTCAGGTTCGCTGGGCGAGAAGCTTCAGCCGATCCGGGCTCGTGCGGCAATTCCACGCGGGCGCGATCCCCATCGATGAGGCCGCGGAGCTCATGAACTTGATGCACCTGCCAGGCGGGGGCGCGAAGCATCTGAATCTTTCGGTTTGATGTTTTCTAAAAAAACGAAGAGATTCGCGCCTTAGAAGAAAGCACTCGTAGCTCAATTGGATAGAGCGTTGGCCTCCGAAGCCAAAGGTTGTGGGTTCGACCCCCGCCGGGTGCAGTCCTCTTTTCTCCTGCAGAGTTGGCTGAAATACAGGGGTCTCCGGCTTCTCACTGAACATCCGCATGGTCTTGCGCCACAGCAGCTCAGTGCCCCTTGACTGCTGCCATTCCGACAACTCCCGAGGATCCGCTCAGCCTCGACCAGAAGAACCCGTAGCCCGCAACGACGACGAAGCAGACCGTCGGCACGATAAACCCGGACGACAGCCCATGCACGTCAGCCACATGCCCCATGAGCTTGGGCATGATCGCTCCGCCCATGATTGCCATGACAATAAACGAGGATGCCTTTTTCGCCCGCGCACCCAAACCGTAGATGCCCAGCGAGAAGATCGTCGGGAACATGATGGACATGAAGAAATAGCTGAGGAAGACAGCGGCGGCGGACAGCCAGCCCAGCTTCAGGAAGACGAGCAGGCTGCAAAGGCCGGCCAGGCTGGCAAAGACCGTGAGCACATGGTGGGCGGAAAACTTCTTGAGCAGGCCGGCTCCGATAAATCGGCCGATCAGGAAAAAAACAAATCCTCCAGAGGCGAGGGCGGAGGCACCCCTGTCGCTCAGGCCGAGAAGCCCGCTCTTGTGGACCTCGAACCATCCCCCAAACGATCCGGCCTGCCAGGCATCCGGGATAGCCGGAATTTGCGAGGTCATATAGTTAATGAAGTAGGCGAAGATGCCGCACTGGGCTGCGACGTAGAAGAACTGCGTGAGCGTGGCTCCCGAGAAGTGCGGATGGCTCCAGATGCTGTGGTTGGTGATCCGCTCGCTTTTCAGAAGGAAAACGACGGTGCCGATGGCAAAGAGGGCCCCCGAGGAATACAGAAGGGCCTGGTTTTCGGTCATTCCCAACATGGCGCCGATCGACGGGATCGCCACGATGGCGGAGAGAATCATGCCGACCGCAAGGGAGAGGACCGCGATGTTCAGCCACAGCAGGCCGAGAGCGATCCCTCGATTGGCGACGGGCGCGCCGCCTCCCGATGCCTCCGCGTCATCAAGATGAAATTCGTCCTCCGACTTGATATCAGGAATATTTGAAAAAAAGAAGATGACCGCGAGGACGAGGACCACGCCGCCCACTGCGGCGTACGGAATCCACAGGGTCGAGGATCCTGTGCTCTGGCCAGTTGCATCCTTGCCGTAGAAAAACGCAGCTCCGGCAATCGGCCCGAAGATCCATCCGATCCCGTTGCATGACTGCGCGAGATTGATGCGGGTGGCGGCGAACTGCTTCGGGCCGAGGACAGTGGAGTAGGGGTTTGCGACGGTCTCAAGGAATGTGAGGCCGGAGGCGATGACGCAGACGCCGAGAAGGAAGGCCGGAAAGGTGGCGATCTTGGTTGCCGGGATAAACCAGAATCCGCCGATGGCAACAATCAGCAGGCCGGCAATGATGCCCCCCTTATAACCGAGCTTGCTGGCAAGCCAGCCGGCGGGCATCGCCATCAGAAAGTACCCGAGGTAGTGCGCGAATTGCACCCAGGCCGACTGGGCAAGCGTCAGGTGAAGCTCCTGCTGAAAATGTTTGTCCATCACGTCGATCATGCCGTTGCAGAAGCCCCAGAGCAGGAACAGCGAGCTGACAAGAATAAACGGAACGGCCAGGCTCCTGCCATCCTCGGAAGTGAAAAGCGATTGTTTGGTCATAAGTCGAGCGAAATGGATTTTGTGCGAAGTGGTCGTCGAGCTTTTCGGGGGAAATATTTCCGCCGTCAAGCGGAGGATTGGCTCAGGCCCGAACTGAGCTGAGTGGTTTGGCCGGGCTTGAGGGTGAGAGCGATCGTCTTATGATCTCTCCTGCGTGCGATTGCAGGAGCATCTCTGCGATCCCTGCTGTCACTCCAAAATTGCCATCGACCAGGCGCCGCCACCAGAGCGCGCAGATCTTTGAGCAGAAGGGCGAGTTTCAGCGCGTCGGCGGTTCCTCCTGTCCCCTTTTTCGGGGGAACTTCAGACGTGCCGACAAAGGAAAATCCTCCCGGGCAACTTGCCTCCGGCTTCGGACAGTGGTATATGCGATACATCGTGAAGCAATACCGTCCCAACGTGGAGAGGCAGAAGGAGCTTTACTCGCGCATGAAGGCGCGGGAGATCTTCCGCCGCATGTCGGGGCGAACAAACCCCCCCGGCGCCCGGCGGATTCCTGACAACTCGGAACCCTGGCTCCCCGGAGGCGTCCACTCGGTCGCCGATGCACTCTTTATTTCGGACCGGATCCAGGAGGATATCGTAAGATGGCGGAACAGCAATTTGCCGACGAGATAGTCCGTCGCCTGGCCGCGAGTTTTCGCGTGGTGACTTTGGGAGGCGTTGCCGTCATCACGCACGGTTTGAGCAGGAACACGCACGATTTGGATGTGTGGCTTGACCCGATGGAATCTTCCAATCTTTGGTGTTCTGCCGTCCTGTCGGCCCTGGTCGAATCTCCGGGGCTTGACGTTATCGATATTAGATCGTTCTTGCCCGTCGAGAAGGCCGAGTTCCCTGAAGTCATCGAGCACTATCAGACAAGACAGACACGCTCTGGCTGAAAGGCTCGATCAAGGGGGCATCGGCGGCGGAGTGGCGGGATTTCTTTTGATGATGGGGCGGAAGCAGCCGCCGGTGCTGAAGCTTGCCCAGGCCATGCGGAGCCACCGGAGGAGGGAGGAGGCAAGCCAGAGCGCCCAGGCGAGCATGAGCAGGCGGAACCACCAGATCGAGATCGAGACGCACCCGGGCTGCGGGAGCGCCTCTCCGCACCGTGCCTGATACCATCGGAGGGTGCTGCGCGTGGACCCGTTGCCTTCGATGAACATCTCGGGATTTCCCAGGAGCCCTTCGGCCACAACGGCCACGAAGACCCCCAGCGCGATAGCGGTCGTCGCGATGAGCAATAGCTGGAGGAGGTTGAACCCCCATCCCGGAAGCTGCTGGAACGAGTCGCGGCGGCGCCAGGACAGAAAAAACAGCCACCCGACCACGAGGATTGCCGCCGGCAGGGGCACTTGGGTGAGCCCGATCCCGAGAAGCGCCCACTCGGCGGTTCGCAGCGGCGATGGCTTCATTCGCCCGAGCATCGCGGCCGCGAGGAGCGAGCAGGCAAGCAGCCCCCAGAACCTGACTGCCGGCCCGCGGAGGGGGCCGCGTGCCGCAAGGACCCATCGGCTGTCTGGCATGTTGAGCTCGGTGTTGATGTTTGAGCTCCCGACCGGGAGCCTCACCTCTTCCACGCGGGTGCTGAGCCCGAGGGGGACATTGGTTTTCCACTCGACGTGAACCGACTGCCCGCCCGGACGCAGAGGAACGATGAGGTTGCGCCCATCCATTCTCGCCGGGATCGCTGCCCCGTTCAGGGTGAGCGAGGCCACCTCGGCGCCGGGGGGCAGGGCGATGAGGAAATCCTCTCCGAGGCTGCAGCGCAGGCTGAGCGTGAGGGCTGACGTCATCTGGCGCATGCCAGGAGCGACTGCCAAGGCGGCTTTTTCTACGGTGACGGTCGCGCCGGGTATCGCCTCCGGCCGGCTGATAGCAAGGCTTGCGGCCTCGCCCGGCCACGGGTGCCAGACCGGAACGAGGTCGGAATTTCCTGGCTCGAAGACAGGAGCCAGCCCGGAGATCGTGACATTCCATACCGGCGAGGCGATCAGCCGCCAGGCCTCCGTCCAGGTGTCGGATGCGCTGGTCGAAAGCGCCAGCGTCGCCTCCGGCCCCAGCTCGCTCTCCCACGAAAAGGCATCCTGCTGGGCGCCGATCCGGACTTCGATCTGCCCGTCCTTGATCTGCGCGTTTGACGAGAGGACGTTTTCGCCGGCGAGGAGGGGGACTCGCAGGGCGATCGCCTTGCCGGCGGGCGCGAGGCGCCTCACCGTCGTGTGGACCTGCCACACGAGCCCAAGCTCGATCTGCCGGTCGACGACCGCGAGCGACGAGAGGTCCTGCCGGTCATAGGCCGCTTCTCCGGCGGCGGTCTTCTGGATTTTCGTGAAGAAAACCTGCTGGTCTGGAATCCCTGCCGCCGAGACTCCGTTCACCGTCCACTCCGGTGCCTCGATCGTCACCGCGCGCGGCTTCAGGAGAAACGTCCACTCCCAATCCGGCACGTCTTGGAGCAGGCCGGAAACCTTCACCTGGTGGACCCCCTTCGGCACGGGGATCCACAGGTAGCCGCCATCGCGCCGCAGGGCGGTTGCTGGCTTGCCGTCGAGCGAGACGGAGAGCGGCGACCATGCGGGCAGGCGGCCCGGGAGCGGAACGGCGGCCTGAACCTCCGCCTGGATCTCGACGTCCATCTCCATGCGGTTCCCTGTCAGGCGCAAGGCGGCTCGCGAGATGGCGGCGGCATTCGGGTAGGCGTCCGATGTCTCGAGCAAGCGCGAGCGGAGGGTTTCGAGGGTTTGTGCATCCGGGATCTCCGCGTTTGCAGCGGGAAGAAGCATCCCGATCGCCAGCAGGGCGGCAGGAAGAGATCCCCGCTTGATCGCCCGTCCGCCGCGCAGCAGCAGGGCGGCGAGGGCAAGGATCAGGGCCACGCGCAGGGCGGAGAGAAGGCGCTCCAGGCCGATCGGGATCATGATCGGCCGAACCTCCTGAGATGCCGCCACAGGGCCGTTCCAGCCGAAGGAGACGCTGCGCCACGTCCAGTCTGGAACCCCCGGGCCGGTCTGGATCCGGGCCTTCGTGTCGTAGGCGAGGTTCGACGCGTCCCTGCTCGCCGCCTTTTTTCGGGCGCTGGAAAAGCTGTAGCTATCGCTTTTTGCAGGGGCTTCCGCCAGCGCGGCGGCCGGAGCGGCGGGGAGGGAATTCGCGGCGAGCGCCTGCGGAGCTCCTCCATGCCTCCCCTCAAAATCGGTGTCTGCCCGGCTGCCGGTGCGCTCGAGCTGGGGGTAGATCGCCTGCTGGATCTGGCTCGATGCGAATGGGACGACGATGAGGATAAACGCGGCGATGACGAGCCATTTTCCTGCCAGCAAAATCCGGTGGCCCCAGCCCGAGCGGACGACGCGCAGGAGGGCGAGCGGGATGAGCAGGCAGAGCCAGACATACTGCGGGGCGCCGGGCTCATGGTAGGCAAGGCCGAACGCGACAAATGCCAGAATGGCCAGCCTCCAGCCCCAGAGCCTGCCTGCGGCAAGAGAGAAAATCAGGAGGAGGAAGAGGTCCAGGAGGGTCCACGCGGTCAGCCAGTCGCCTCGGACCCAGTCGGCGCCGAAGAGAGCGAAAAGCCGCCATCCCGGCGGCAGGTTGAGGGTGACGCGGAGCGCATCGGCATCGGCCTGCCATCCCGTCGCGGAGATCCGTCGGCCGCGATCCATGCGTCCGTCCGCTTCGATGTTGAGGTCGCGCGATCGGATTTCGACCCCTGGAGCGCCATGGGTCGGGCTCTTGGTGATGAGCTGTCCGACCCCGCTGCTGCGCACGGAGCCGAGGTCCTGCCCCGCCGCCGCATTGATCCGCCAGATCTCCTGCATGGTTCCGGTGAGCCGGTCGCGGAACGTGAAGGCCTGCCCGTTTTCATCGAGCCACCATTCGCGGGAGATGGCGAGCCCTGCGGGCTTCTGGAGCCCCATGCCGCGCATCCGCTCCTCGATGCGGAACGCGGTGGCCGTGCTCCAACGGTAAACCGGAAGATCCCGCCACTGCTTGGGAAAGGCGATCTGCGAGACATCCACCGACGGGCTTCCGACGATCTCGACCATGCGAAAATCCGGCCGGGAACGAAATGCGATGAGCTCGTCCGAAGCCGCCGGCTTCACCTTCGTGGCGAAGCGGAAATCTTTCGGATTATCGAGCCGGAACGCCGAGTATCGAACCGTCCACTTGCCCGGCCGGACCTGCGCCTTCATCCGCCCGTCATCGTCCACGGCGACCGGAAGCGGGCAGTCGAGCGAGGCCAGCCTCCACCCGGCCGGAAGGACTCCGCCCAGCGCCTCCTCCCGGCTTTTGCCGGAAACGATCAGCTCGACCTCGCCGCGCAGCCACATGGGAATCCCGTCCTCGATCTCTGCGTAGAGCTTTACCGAGAGAAAATCCTTGTCGGCATCTCCGCTCGAAGAGTTCCGCTCGAGCCAGAGATTCCCGCCCGCATCCCACAGCGGGCTCTCCACCGGCTTCCCGTCGAGCGTGAGCGCAACCATCCCGACGGATGCGGGAAGCGCGAGCTTCTGCGGGATTTTTTTCCAGAAAACTCCCCCATCGATCCGGTGGATCCCGGCGGGAAGCTTCAGCGACGGGCGGCCATCGTGCTCGACGACCGGCGCGGCTGCGCCATCGGATTTCACGTTTTGCGGCCACTGGTCGGCGCTTCCTGGAAGCGGGACCCAGGACTCGCTGAACAGCGAAACCGTGAAATCGAACCGGGCGCCAGCGGCGCCGACGTCGAGGGCGAGGCGCGACGGCCACTGGCAAAGCGGCTTTGCGGGGTCGTTGTAGGGCGTCGGGCAGTCCCGGTGGTCCTTCCCCCACAGCGCCCACGCTTCCCAGGCGCGGAGGGGTTCTGGGATCCGGAGGTCTCCGGCCGGGGCCGCCAATGCCGCACTCGAAAAGGCCAGCAAAAAGAACAGAGCAGGAAGGTTCATGACATCGCACATTGAACAGCCCGCCCACTTCCCGCGCCAGCCGATTTTTTGTGCAACCTCCGTATCTGCTCAGAGGGCTTCCGCCGGGCCGGGCCGCCCCTGCTCAACCGTGCCCACCGGAGCGCCTTTGCGGTAGACGGGGAAATACAAAAGCGTTCCCGCCTGGGCTTCCAGGTTGGTTTCCTGCACCAGCTTGACCTTCCCGGACAGCGTCGCCTCGCCCGTGTCGTTTATAGAAAGGACGGAAAATGCAAAACTGAAAAAGCGGGCGGTTGAACAATGGCGGCCATGCGGGGGGGATTATCTGCCTCTGGGAGGCTCGTCAATGGTTGGCTGCGGGCAGGCGAGCGTGGAGCTTGAATTTCGGAGGAATCACCACTTTTTCAAGCGCCGTTTTCCGGGATTCGAGTTCGGAGAGCTTTTTCTTCAGATCGGCGATTTCTTTTGTGATCTTGCGAAGATCATCCGTGTTCTTGCCTGCGCTGAGGTGCGCGGCACCGAGCTCCTGCGTGATGAATTCCTCAAGCTGGCTTCGCAACACCCGGAGATAGGGGTTTCCCCATATCGTGCCCTCTCGGTATTCGAGTTTGCCAGCCCGTATGCCCTTCACGATGAATTCCTGATCCACCCCATATTCTTTCTTGGCGGTCACATCGCTGAGAGTTGCGCCCTTGCGATTCCCTGATGGTGTCTTTGATTTTATTGCTCATCAAGTCGGTGAAAGCTGGATCATGCGGCGATGCCTCGGATGTAAACATCGACAAACTCCACCACCTTATCAAAGACACGCTTTCGAGTTGGCCCGCGCTCCATGACGCCCATGGGGCGCTGGATCAGCTGGATAATATCAGGGTCCGGGAGCGGCGGCTTGCCGGTGTAAACATGCCGGTCGATGACCTTCTTCAGCTTGTCCGCATCGAGCTGTTCCTCTTTGCAGAGGCGGTCAAAAGCCTCGACTCGTTCTTTCTCCCAGAAGCCCTCGAAGCATTCCGGGATTTCTGCTGCAGTGGCAGCGTTCGGAAGGTTCTGCTCGATGAATTTTTCGATCAGCTCTTTTTTGCTCCGCAGCTCTGGGTCTCCGGATACGGAATCCAGGATCACCTTCCTCAATCGTGCCTGCTCTTTCTCGTCGGCATCGTAGAGCTTTGCCAGCAACGTCAGGATATATTGGACGTTAATCACGTCTCGATGGATCAGCTCCAACTCGAAGTCTACGTCATCCAGGATGGATGCCTTATCCTTCGAGGTCTCCGTCTTGACCTTGTCGTATAGATCCAGATAGGCGCTGCGGTAATCGGCGAATCGCTGCGCGGGGAGGGACAGATCATTGTCGTCGAACTCCGAGAATGACTCCAGGATGTTCCGTAGGCGCATCAGCTCACGGAAGATCTTCACAAACTTCAGCTCGGCCTCTTCATCTTTCAGGTCCTTGACGCTCTTCACCGTTGGCGCCAGCTTGAGAAGCTCCACCACGACCTCGTTGAACTTCGAGACGTAATCGTCATATGGCGGCACGAAGATGGCTTCCTTGGCCTTCACGTTGGAGAAGAGGGCGATGGCCTCGTCCGTGCGTTCCTTGAGGTTGCGGAAGACCACGATATTCCCCTGGCTCTTCACCTCGTTGAGAATGCGGTTCGTGCGGGAGTAGGCCTGCACCAGGCCATGGAAGCGCAGGGTCTTGTCCACGTAGAGCGTGTTCAGCGTCTTGCTGTCGAAGCCGGTGAGAAACATGTTTACCACGAGGAGAATGTCCACCTTCCGCTCCTTTACCTTCTTGGCCATGTCCTGATAGTAGTTGTAAAACGACTGCGTATCCTTGGTGGAGTAGTTCGTGCCGAACATCCCGTTGTAGTCGGCAATAAAGCCGTCCATTTTCTCGCGGGTGTGTGGGTTTCCGACATCGCCGCCGATGATCTCGCCGCCTTCGTCCAGGATTCCGGTTGCGCCGGTGTCTTCCTCATTCGAGGTGTAGCTGAAAATCGTCGCCACCTTCAGGTTGTGCTTCCCCTCGGCCTTCTTGGCGGCGAACAGCTCGTAGTATTTGATCAGCACATCCACGGAGCTGACGCAAAACATCGCAGTGAATTCCTTGTTCCGCGTCTTTACCGCGTGGTGATCGATGATGTAGTCGGTAATCTTTTCCAACCGCGCCGGGGAGTCCATCAGCTCCTTGGTGTCGATCCCTTCGACCTCGATATCTACCTCGGTGGCGCTGCCGGTCTTGCGTTTGTACCGGCCAACATACTCGACGGCAAATCTCAGCACATTCTCGTCCTTGATCGCATCCGTGATCACGTAGGAATGCAGCTTTTTGTGGAAGAGATCCGCTGTCGTGTGCTTCTTGCCGTCCTTGGCCAGCGCGTTGTCGGCAAAGATCGGCGTGCCGGTGAAGCCAAACATCTGATGATTGCGGAAAAAGGCGGTGATCCGCTTGTGCGTGTCTCCAAATTGGCTGCGGTGGCACTCGTCAAAGATGAAGATGATCCGCTCGTCGCGAAGCTTCTCCATCTGCGCCAGATACTGCGGCTTGCTGATGGCGGCATTCAGCTTTTGCAGGGTCGTCACGATCAGCTTCGTATTGACGGCCGACTGCTGCTCCAGATTCGCGTCCTCGGTGAGCTGCAGCACCAGCTTCTTCGTGTCGTTCGTGCTGTCCACGCTGCCCTTGCTGAAGCTGTTGAACTCTTTGATTGTCTGGTAATCCAGATCCTTCCGGTCCACGCAGAAGACCACTTTATAAATTCCAGGCAGCCCGGTGATGATCTGCGCTGCTTTGAAAGAGGTCAGGGTCTTTCCCGATCCTGTGGTGTGCCAGACGTAGCCGTTCGGCTCGACCTCCGGCGGATCGATGACCCGCTCCACCATCCTTTTCGCCGCGTAGTATTGATACGGGCGCAGCACCATCGGGATCTTGTCCGTCTCGTTGAGCACGATGTATTTTCCGATCATCGCGCCCACATGATCACGGTTTAGGAAGGCTGTGGTGAAGGCCCGCAGCGGGCGGATCGTCTTGTTGTCTTCTGCCGCCCAGTAAAATGTCTGCTTGAACGACTGCCGCCGCGCATTGGCGTAATACTTCGTGTTCACGCCGTTGCTGATGATGAAGAGCTGGACGAAATGGAACAGGCCCTGCCCGCTCCAAAAGCTGTGTTTCTGGTATCGCTGGATCTGGTTGAACGCCTCCTTCATCTCCAGCCCGCGCCGCTTCAGTTCGATCTGCACCAGGGGCAGGCCGTTGATGAGGATGGTCACGTCGTAGCGGTTCTTGTAGATGCCCTCCACCGTCACCTGCTGGGTCACCTGGTAACGGTTCCGCAGCGGATCGACCGAGTCGAAGAATTCCAGATAACCTGTCGTCCCGTCATCCTTCGACAGCTTCATCCGATCCCGCAGGATCTTGGCTTTGGCAAAGACGCCAGAGCTTTTGTTCAGGTGGTGCAGGACCTTGGTAAATTCTCCATCGGTCAGCGTCGTCTCGTTGAATGCTTCCAGCTGCGCCTTCAGGTTCGCCAGCATCGAGGCTTCGTCCGTCACCGCCACCCGCTTGTAATCCTGTCCGATCAGCTGCGCCACCAGCTCATTCTCCAGCATCTGCTCCGGCTGGGTCATTGGGATGGTGTTGGACGGCGGCGAGCTCATTTCACTTTTTCCAGCACTTCCTGGATTCGGTCCGTCTCGTCGTAGCCACAAAAAAGCTCGCACTTTTCCTCTCCGATGTGGCGGCTGTAGGGGTCCACCAGCATCGTGTTCCGGTCATAGAGCATCATCGGCATGAGGGTCCGATGAGATTTACGCAGCTCATCCCAGCGGAAGCCCCATCGCTCCATCTTCCCGGAGAGATCGTGCTTGGACTTGATCAATTCAATCGCCACCGCCCGCTTCGCCTCGGCGTAGAAGTCCACGCTGATTTTGCGGTCTTTGGTGATGTTCAGCTTGTGGTTCCGATCCGACTTCAGCCCGGCTTCCGAGATGATCCGTTGCACGGTTGTCTCGGCCACGTTCTCCTCCGCCGCCCGATGCTCATGGAGCACATGCAGGTGAGAGACGGCTACGAGCCCCTCTGTGAAGACTTGGATGTCCGTGGCATCCAGTGGAGCGGCCAGCCAACGAAAAAACTCCCCGCCGACCAGATCCATGCGGCATTCTTGACAGATCTGGTGCAGGTGTCGCCGCATGGCTTCGGTGTGGACGTTTTGCCCATGCCCGGTCAGCCAAGCCAGCGTGCGCCCACGATCGCTGAGCCGGAAGCCGCTCGGCGTTTTCTGGCTGATCTCAAGCACGATCTGCCAGCCGTCTGGGAAGGAAGCTGGCATCGTAAAAGCCAGCCCGTCCCGATGCAGTTCGATGGAGAGCGCCTCGTCCCAGAAGGAGCAGAGGGTCTCTCGGAGTGTGGCAGGTGTCAGGTTCGTTTCGACAGTCATGAGAATAATCCTCCTGTCCATTGCTCGCCAAGGTCAATATTCCACAGCTTGGCCGTCTTCTGAATGAAATCCACGAAATCGCTCGGCACAAAGTTCTCCATCGGCTGATGGATGTTCTCCTCATCGTCCGTGGTGGGGAGATTCGGATCGCGCACATTCTGATGCCAGCCCTTGGGAATCCGCTTCTTGTAGCGGAAGTTATTCTGTCCTACCGGCTCGTAATCCACGCCGCGCACCCGCTGGTTCGCGAGGAGAAAGACGGCATGGTAGGTGCCCGGGTCGTCGTAGGCGTGCGTCTGTCCCAAGTAGCGCATGTCCACAAAACGGCCCGCCAACTGCGGGCGCGTGTCGAACTCGCGCGCCTCCCCGTGCTTGTGCACGTCCAAGGTCTCGCCGGGAGGCAGGCACTTCGACGCGGCAAGAATCTCACGGATTTGGTGAACAGGATGCGGGTAGGACATGGAGTGCTGGCGGATTAGACAAACATCTGCTGAAGCAGGCCTTTCTTGAAGGCTTGGGTATGAGTGATCTGGTTGGCTGCGCCTTCGATCTTGCGGTCGAGGGCGGTGAGGAAGTTGGCAATTTGTTTTTGCTCTCGGAGATCCGCTGCCACAATTTGGAAAACCTTCAGAATTTCCGTATTTAACGAAGCCATTGTCTGCCCTACGGCGACACTGCGTATTCTGTATTTAGTGAAATCAAGTTGGAAGTAATAGCCAAGAAACTTCGCATCCAAAATTCGGTGGTCTGGACGAATTCGCAGAATCCTTCCGGAAAATAGCCATCCGTCCTCCGTCTGTTTGACTACCGAATTGCGATCTACAGAGCCTACTCGACTAAACACGATGTCATTCTCTCGAAGAGAATAGCTCTTTAACCTTTTTTTATCGCCTCGTCAGCAGAATTTGTGTGAGCAAGGTGGCTCTGGCAGCTTTGCAAGTG
>JBAXXX010000093.1:0-14655 GCA_037127695.1 Verrucomicrobiia bacterium
TTACAATGAATATGGATCGTTAGCGACAAGTAACGCTGCAACGAATTTGCTTTATTCCTGCGGGATTTGTTGTGGTGGGATCAGTGATCCCATCATCACCTTGACCAACATCCCGTTCGACAGTTATGACGTTTATGTTTATGCAGATGCGGAAACAACAGACCAAAGCACTCTTAGCATCACTGGCACATCATCGTCCGGCACATCGACATTTTATTATAACAGTTCAGGGGATAACAGCACTTGGCATGGGAACGTAACTGATCTTCCTTTGTTGCAAACCACAAGCGCCGATGTGGGCAGCCCAACCATCAATGGAAGGTATGTCCTTTTCCAGAATATGACCGGCACGACCTTCACGCTCGATGCTGGCGGCTCGATAGATGGCATTATTAGCAATAATGTGTATGGCCTGCAAATTGTTGGAGCAGTGCCGGAGCCTTCAACTGTTGTGCTCTTGAGCCTGTGCGGGTTTTGTTGGATGTTGCGCAATCGACGCCGTCCACTCGTTTAATCCACCGGGAAGCCAAATTGAGTGGGGCTGACGAGGGGATCCTCACGCTCGGCCGCCGCCCCCAGAAAGATCTCCCGCACTTTGCCGTCCTGAAAATAGAAAATCATCCCTCCGTAGATGGAACCGGCCACGAAGCTTCCGCTGGATTTGCTGTCCTCACGGTTCCAGCACCCAAACCCTCGTATTCTCCGTCACCTGAGCCGCCTTCACTGCCTTCCGAGCCCTGAGAATCTGGTGGAGCGCCCAGTTTCCGCTTCACACAACCCCGTGAATCTGTTTTGAATGCACTCATTCCGAATGTGCGGGCACAGCTGCAGCCTGCTCGCAAGACTGCCACCCCGCCAATAGTCAAAAAGCTTCTTAAGAACTCCATGAGCACCACCAGACAACCATCCCCATCGACTCAGCCTGAACCCTCCCACGACATCCTTCGGCGATCCACCCGGCACCCGCTGACGTCTATTTTCGCTCCCAGGAGCGTGGCTCTGATCGGCGCGACCGAAACCCCATCAAGCGTGGGCCGGACGATTCTGGAAAATCTGACCGCTCAAACATTTGGCGGGGCAGTCTACCCGGTGAACCCCAAGCGGGATGCCGTCCTCGGCATCAAAGCCTATCCCAATGTGGCTTCGCTGCCTGAGTGCCCCGACCTCGCCGTCATCTGCACCCCTTCCTTAAGCGTTCCGGGGCTGATCGGCCAATGCGTGGCAGCCGGGGTCAAGGGCGCCGTCATCATCTCTGCTGGATTCAAGGAAACAGGCGCGCCGGGGATTGCTCTCGAACAGGAAATCCTTCAGATCGCCCGTGGAAAAATGCGGATCATCGGCCCGAATTGCCTTGGCGTGATGGCCCCGAAACGCGGCCTGAATGCGACGTTTGCCGCCGACATGGCCCAGCCGGGATCGGTGGGCTTCCTCAGCCAGAGCGGTGCCCTCTGCACGGCGATTCTCGATTGGAGCCTCCGGGAGAACGTCGGGTTCAGCGCGTTTGCATCGCTCGGCTCAATGCTCGACGTCGGCTGGGGCGACCTCATCTACTATCTCGGTGATGATCCCGACACCAAGAGCATCGTCATCTACATGGAGTCAATCGGCGATGCCCGATCGTTTCTCTCCGCCGCTCGCGAAGTCGCTCTGACCAAGCCGATCATCGTCATCAAGGTCGGGCGCACCGAACAGGCAGCCAAAGCGGCCGCCTCCCATACCGGCTCTCTCACCGGCAGCGACGAGGTGCTCGACGCCGCGTTCCGCCGTGCCGGCGTCCTGCGAGTGAACTCGATTTCCGAGCTCTTCGCCATGGCTGACGTGCTCGCCAAGCAGCCGCACCCGGCAGGGCCCCGCCTGGCAATCGTCACCAACGCTGGCGGTCCTGGTGCCCTGGCGACCGACATGCTTGTATCGACCGGCGGGCAGCTCGCGGAGCTTTCCGCAGAATCCCTGGCCGCTTACAACGAAATGTTGCCTGCTCACTGGAGCCATAACAACCCGGTGGACGTGCTGGGCGATGCCGGCGCCAAGCGCTACGCCGAGGCCGTCGAGATCGTCGCAAAAGATCCCAACAACGATGGCATACTTGTGATTTTGACCCCGCAGGCGATGACTGAGGCTACCGCGACGGCCGAGCTGCTCAAGCCGTTCGCCCACATCGAAGGCAAGCCAGTCCTCGCAAGCTGGATGGGCGGAGCCGACGTGGCGGCCGGGGAGGAGGTGCTTAACAAGGCCAACATTCCGGCGTTCAACTACCCCGACAGCGCGGCGAAGGCGTTCAGCTACATGTGGCGCTACAGCTACAACCTGCGAGGGATCTACGAAACCCCCGCCCTCGTAGATGATCTGGCCAAGAGCAAGGCCGGCCGCGAGGAAGCCAGGAGAATCCTCCTCGAAGCCCGGAGTCAAGGGCAGACGCTCCTGAACGAATTCGATTCCAAGCGCATCCTCGACGCCTACGGCATCCCTACCGTCAAAACCATCGTCGCCCGCACGGTCGATGAGGCGGCGAAGACTGCCGTCGACCTCGGCTTCCCAGTCGTCCTCAAGCTCTTCTCCGAAACAATCACCCACAAGACCGACGTCGGAGGCGTCAAGCTGAACCTCGCCGATGAGTCCGCCGTGCGAGCGGCCTGGCAGTCAATTGAGTCCTCGGTTTTTGAGAAGGCCGGTCCCGGCCACTTCCAAGGCGTGACCGTGCAGCAGATGATCTCGCTCAGCGACGGCTACGAAATCATTCTTGGCAGCAGCCTTGACAGCCAGTTCGGACCGGTGCTCCTGTTCGGGTCCGGCGGCCAGCTGGTCGAGGTCTACAAGGATCGGGCGCTCGGCCTGCCTCCGCTCAACGCCACCCTCGCCCGCCGCATGATGGAGCAAACCCGCATTTATACGGCTCTGAAAGGCGTGCGCGGACGCAAGAGCGTAGACCTGACAGCCCTCGAGCACCTGCTCGTCCACTTCAGCTACCTCGTCGCTGAACAGCCGTGGATCAAGGAAATTGACATCAACCCCCTCCTGGTATCCGCCGACCGCATCATCGCTTTGGATGCGCGCGTCGTTCTGCATGATCCAGATGTCGCCGAAGCCGACCTTCCGAAGCTGGCCATCCGGCCGTATCCCACCAACCATATCACGCCGTTCTCGGCCAAAAATGGCACGCCAATGATCTTCCGCCCGATCCGCCCCGAGGACGAGCCTCTCCTGGTTGACTTCCACCAGACGCTCTCGGAGCGGAGCATCCATCATCGGTGGTTCACCCAGGTCGAGCTGAGCAAGCGCATCGCTCACGAACGCCTCACCCGGATCTGCTTCAACGACTACGACCGCGAAATTGCCCTCGTCATCGAATCCTGCCACCCGGAAACCAAAAAGAAGGAAGTGCTCGGAGTTGGCCGTCTCAGCAAGCTCCACGGCCACAACGAAGCGGAATTTGCGACCCTCATCAGCGATTCTTGGCAGGGCCAGGGTCTCGGCACCCAGATGCTCCAGCGCCTGGTCGAAATCGGCCGTGCGGAAAAGCTCTCGCGGATCAGCGCCCGTATGCTCGCCGACAACCACGAGATGCAGGCGGTCGCCAAAGGGGCAGGCTTTGTCTTGAAACCTGTCGAAGGCACGGCTGAAGTTCTTGCGGTGATTACGCTCTAGCGCACGTGTTCATTCCCATTGGGGCTGATCCCCCGAAGCTTGCTTCGGCTTTGCTGCTGGAGGGACGATCTCCGTGTCGTACGTGGATAGCAACGGACCGGACGGAGCTCCCTCCAAATGCCTCGGGGCTTGCCCCGTGGTTCTTTACGTTTGCGTGAATCCGGGGCCGAAAAGTGCTCAAAAGAGGGATTGACAAAAACTGAATCATGTTCAAATGTCTGTTTTATGACGTCGCCTTCCCTCATCGTTCAGCTTGTTCTTGGAGCGCTTATTTTTCTCTCCTCCCCGGCATGGTCGCAGTTGGTTCCGGTCGGGCAGCGGGTTATTTGGGAAAAGGATCTTGAGCAAGCGACTGTCCCCAAGACCGGCTGCCACCTGAATTTTGTTCTCAAGAACACGAGCGCGGCAGAGGTCAAAATTGAGGATTTTTCTATCGACGGCGTTGCTTCCGAGCAATTGCCGGCGGTCAAAGTCATTTCGATCGTCGATGGCCGCTGGTGGGCGGCATGGCCGAACCCGGTTGCCGCAGGCGAAATGACTTCCTTAAAAATCCGTCTTGCGGATGGCCCTGCGACCCTGGCCGATGAGAATGCGACGCACTCGCTGGTGCTGAAGACCTCTGCGGGAGAGGTCACGATTCCCTTCCAAGCCACCCCGTCGTCGCTTGCGATTTCCTTTGTTTATTTTTCTGAGGACCTCTCGAAAGCCACCGTGTATGTTGGAAACTCTGGTTCCGCAGCGGTCCCATTCAAAGCGGACAGCTTTCTGAAAATCAACGGTCAGGCGATCAATGCGACCTCTCCTGCCACCGAGATCGAGCCAGGTGGGGTTGTGCCGCTCAGCGTCTCCCTTCCGGCAGTCGTTCCGGGCAGCCTGGTGGTCGTCCAAGCCGAAGCCGGCGGCAAATCTGCGGCGGCGTCCCTTCGCGCGCTTCCCAACACGTTCGGCGCCACCTACTGGTTTCAGGTCCGCGACTTCGACCCCGTGGACCTCGCCGCCCATCACATCCGAACCGACATTCCCGGATTTGCCGCCTTCGCTGACGAGCCCGGCCACAGAGGCCCTTCCATCGATTTGGCACAAAAGCTCACCAAGGCATTCGACGCCGCGCCTGCCATTCCCCGCATGCTCCAGCTGACATCCTCCCAGGAGCTGCAAGTCTTCTCTGACATGCCGGACATCGTCATGACCCACTCCAACAAAAACCAGGTTGTGAATCCGCAGGCGGAGGTTGCCGTCCCGCTCACGGCTCCCCGCCCGTTCTGGTATCTTCCGCAAAACGCCTGGGGCCGGGCGGAGTCGGTGACCCGCCACTACCGGGAATTCTTTGGCACGCTTGCCGACCTCGACCGCGAGGCCTACCAAGGGCTCTCGTACGGCGCAAAAAATATCCAGTGGTTTTCCATGATGACCCTCTGGTGGCAGGACAAAAAGCGGGAAGGCGGCACCGACCTCGCCCGGACGGAGGCGCCCATTTACTTTCCCGGCGCCCTTTCCAACCCCGCGCTATGGGACCGCACCGGACGCATGAACGGGGTGATGGCTGCGCTCTCCGGCTACCTCGCCGACTCGACCCCTGCGTTTCGCGGAAAAACCGCCGATGAGATCGTCGTCAGCACCCTCGTCACCCCGACTGCGGAAAACGCCGTGATTGTCGCCATCGATGGGGCCACGAACCACTCGGCTTTTTACAAGTCCAACGGGCGCACCAAAGAAAAGCTCAAGGAGTTCACGAACCTCAAGCTCGAAGCCCGCATCCCGTCCTATCTGAAAGCGAAGTCCGCCTACCTTGTTGACCCCTACGAGGGGGTGCAGCCGATCCCCTTCGCCCGCACCGGAAATACCTTCCAGACCACGATTCCAAAATTCCGTGTCGGCACGATCATCGTCCTCGGCACCGAAGCCGATGCGTCCAAGCTGGCCGCAGCATGGAAAGAGCACAGCGCGCCATTTGCCAACTTTGCCGATGCTCCAGGCAACGGCGCTGTCGCTCCCGGGCCTGTCACCTACCCGAAATGGAAGGCTTCATGGCCGATTGACGAGCTGACCCGCGACCTTGATGCCTCCCCGGATGGCTCTGCTGTCCTCGTCGCCCGCGGCCCGCGGCTCCTCTGCTTCGATGCCGCCGGAAAAATCCTTTGGACAAAAGATTTTCCAGGTGAGGTCCTCAAGGTCCGGTTCGGAGCCAAGGGTCGGATCTACGTTGCGGCCAATCTCAATCCCGATGAAAGCTGGAATTGGACGAATACCAACATCCTCGCGCTCAACCCCGACGGTTCAGAAATCTGGAAGCACCCTGTCGGCGGCACTCCTGCCGGCGGCACGGTCTTCGATCTCCAAACCAACTACGCCGATGGCGGGGTCGCCTACGGCACCTGGTCGTTGCTCGAAAAGCTCTCTGCTGCCGGCGAGCCCTCGTGGTCAGTCCCTGCCAACTTCCGCGCCAAGGACATCTCGACCGATAAAAGTGGCAACACCTACTTCAGCGACCAGGGCCTGCATCACATCGTCAATTCCAGCGGCATCGAAGTCCGCAAGTGGCGCGAGCCGGCTGCGACCCCCTGGGAGCCGAACCTCTGCCTCGCCGCCAGCCCGGATGGCGCCCGCATCGCCCGGGGCGGCTACCGATTCTACCTCTACGACGGCGATGGCAATAAGCTTGCCGACGATTACATCGGCCGCACCGTCCGCGCCGTCGCCTTCTCGGCGGACGGCAGCGCAGTCGCCGCCGGCACGGCCGATGGGGTCCTGAGCATCTACGACGCCATGGGCGCAAAACTTTTCACCGACCGGGTTCCGGGCGCGATTGTCTCTGGCATCATCCCGATCGGTCCTTCCAGCTTTGCGGTCATGCATGAGCTCTTCTCCTACGATGTTTCGGAAGGCTGGCGCTACCGCGATTCCACCGACATCCTGGACAAAACCGGCAAGCGCACCGCCCGATTCGAGGGGCCCTGGCGGGCCTCGCCCTGGATGGGCAATCTCGTGGCCTCCGCCGATGGGAAGACCCTCACCACGCTCGATCACGATGGCGTGCGCTCGTACAATACCGCCGATGCACCCCGCCCGAACGACGGCATCTTCAACGGCGGCTTCGATGCCCCGCTCCCGGATGGCTGGAAGGTCCAGGATATCGGCGACCCGCAAATCGCCGGCTCCGCCCGGTTCTTCCCGTTTGACGACTCCTGGGTGATCAATGCTTCGGGAACCGCATGGCACAAGATGCCCAGCGCAGGCACCTTCGCAGGCACCCAAATCGGGGATGCCGGCTTCACTCTCACCGCTCACGTCCGCTCCGTGCTGGGTGCCGGGCCGTACGGCAGCGCCGGCATCCTTGTCGCCGAGAGCCTCGACCCGGCTGCCCCGCTCGCCGCCTTCTTCCTCCAGCCAAGACAAAAGACCGACCGCGTGAACTATCGCGTGCAGGCCGGAGCCAATTATCAGGCCATCCAAGGGAAGGGCGGAGAGATCTTCGAGTGGCTTCGCGTCGAGCGCGACGGAGATTCCCTCCAGTTCTCCATCTCGAAAAACGGCAAGGATTGGGAGCCCCAAGGCGATAAAATTCAAGTCCCGATCGGTTCCGGTGCTTATGCCGGCCTCCTCGCTGTCGCCGACTCCGAATTCGGCATCATCGAAGCCGTCTTCGATCACGTCACGCTTGAAAAAAAATAGCCCGCACCCTGCTGCGTTGGCATGGCGTCGAGTCTGCGTAAAGAATGGAGGGTGGTCGCCTCCGGCCACCTGGGTTGGGCGTTTGCCGCATACCCCGCTGAGCAGGCCGAGGGCGACCTGCCTCCCTTCGGAAAAAGGCCTGGAAATGGATTTTCTCCGTGTGGACAAAACAACGCCCCAAAAGCATTCGCCGCCGGAGTGACGGACGCATTTGTCATCGCTTGCTTTCTCTCAAAATGAAATCTGCGGCTTTCAGGGCAAAATTATTCCCGGTAGGAATATAAAAAAATTGAAACAAATTCATATTGCATTTGTCAGCGGGATTTGGTAGATAAGGAAACATGAAGAAGATCCCCCATGTGACGGGCGCTGAGCAGGGCCGGTTTGGCGGTGCCCGTGGCGGGTTTTCTTTGGTCGAGTTGCTTGTTGTCATCGCGATCATCGGGATCTTGGCGGCGGCATCCTCTTCGGCGCTCGGCGGAGGGATGCGCGGCCGGGGGGTCGCTGGCGCGGTGAACGTCGCGTCGAGCCTGGCCCTGAGCGCCCGGATGGAGGCGGTGAAGCGGGTTGGGGGAGGAGTGGGAGGTGCGCTGCTGGTTGTGGATTCGACGGCGGGCACGAATAAGGGGGCGCTGCAACGATTGGTTGTGATGCGCAATGTGAGCACCAATATCGGTGCGAAAAGTTGGCAGATGGCGGGCCCGCCGGTCGCGCTTCCGCAAGGTGTCTTTTTCTCGACCAAGTACTCGCAGGGGACGGGGACGACAAATTTCGATTTTTCAAACAGGAGCGGGAGCCAGACCGGCGGTGAAACAGGCTGCTTCTTTTACGAGTTTGACGAGCGCGGGCGCTTTTTCACCCCCGACCAGGTCACCCCCGGCGCGGGAGAGGCGCAACTCGTCTTTGTCGCTGGCGTGCTGGGTGCGGATGGCAGCTTCGCGGGGACAAACTGGGAGGCATCGCGCGACGGGATCCTTTTGCGGAAGGCCGGCCGGGCGACCTATTTCCAGAACGCGGACCAGATCAAGCAGCCCGGGACATGAAGGCGCGAACCGTATCGGCTGGCATGCGTCGGGGATTCACCCTCATCGAGGTGGTGCTCACTTTGGGCATTGCGGTCTTCGCCCTGGTGACGATGGTTGGGCTTTTTCAGGCGCTTTTCTCCTGGTCGCGAGGCATCAGCGACCGGCGGGAGGTGATGCAGGCGATGGACTCGCTCACGGCCAGCCTGAACACCGACACAAATGCGTTCGGGTTTTCAAATGTTTTTGGGCTGATGAGGGCCAATGCGACGAACGAGCTCACGTTTGTGAGGTATCGGGCGGATGCGTCCGGGAGCCCCGCCACAAATGGATCGCAGATGGCTATGAAATGGTTGCCTGCGGACAGCGCAACGGCTGATTACGAGGCCGCTCACTCGGGGCGGTGGATCAAGGCGAAGATTTCCCTTTCGACCAATAATAATCCCGTGCCCAGTCTGACCAACGACTTGGCATCCTACCCCTACGCCCGGCTGATCCTCCGTGTGGACTACTTTGCCGTGGGCGATCCGGGGCAGGCGGCTTCCTCGAATAACTTTGTGCTGACGGCCCACCAGACTGTCCTCCGATGAAAGGCACGCTCGCAAGACATGGGCAGGATTCCACAGCCTGCGGGATCGGCTTCCATCGGGCGGTCAGAATTTTTTTAGCAAGGTTCACGCGTGTTCGCATGGGCGCTCTCAGCGCACGCCATTCCGCTGGCTTCACCATTCTTGAGCTGCTTGTTGCGATGACGATCTCGATGATGATCGTGGGGATGCTTCTCACTGTGGCTGGCGAGATGCTGGGCGACTACGACATGATCCAGGGGCGCACGCGCATGGAGGGGGACGCGGATTTTGCCCTCGACCTGATCGCCTCGGACCTGGCGGCGCTCAGCATTCCGAACCGGGGCGAGGGGCTCCGGGGAACGAATGCTACCGTCAATGAGGCGACCAATGCCCAATGGCTGACGCTGCTGGCTGGCACGTTCGACAAGGACACCAATTATCCGCGGGCCATGCGCGCGGTTTCTTATAAAATGGCCTGTCAGAACCCGGTGGACGGCTCCGCAAGCTCAGCAATCTATGGGCTTTATCGGACGCTCGCCGAGCCGGGCGATACGTTTAGCAATGCGGTCGGGAAGACAAATCTCGTCGCAGGATATTGGGATGCGACCAACTCCACCGAGCCGAAAAACTTCTTGGTCGGCAATGTCGTCGCGTTTAACACCCGGTTTCTTTGTTCCGGCACGACAAATTGGACCGACCCCATGAGCACTGTGACGATTGATCGGGATTTTGCGAAGACGAACGGGATCGAGGTGCCGGGTGGGTTCTCCCGCGCGGAGGTGACGGTGACCGTGCTTACTCCCAAAGGGGCCAAGTTGCTTTCCGACGGGGCCATTAAAATGACAAATGCGACGAGCGGTACCAACCATTACAGCCGCAGCTATTCGCGGCAGGTCTCGATTCTGCCGGGAGCCGCCAAATAAGTCCCCTCCCAACATGACGACCCCTCGCGAAGCCTTCCTATCCGCGCTTGACCGCCGTCCGCTGCCGGGCTTGGTCCCGCATTTCGAAATCATCTTTTCGCCGACGATGGAGGCATTTGGCCGGGTGCATCCGCTGCACCGGAACTACGCGCAATGGGATCAGATGAAGCCCGGGGAGCGCCGGCTTCACATCCGGGACATGGCGGATCTCTATATCCAGATCGCCGAGAAATTCCAGCACAGCGCGATTCTGGTCATCCAGGTTTCAAGCGATGAATCCGAGTTGTTCGGTGTGATCAACGAGATCCGGAACCGGGTCGGCGACAGGTATTGCCTGCTTTGCACCGGAGACGCGACATTTGCCATCCCGGACGGCGACGGGATCGTCGAATTTTCCTACCGGATGGCCGACGAGCCGGAAAAGCTCCATGCGGAAGCCGAGGAAAAGCTGCGCTTTTTCACCCGGCGGGCCGAGCGCCTGCACAAAAGCACAAGCATTGATGGCATGGTGCTCTGCTCGGATTACTGCTTCAACACCGGGCCGTTTCTCAGCCCGCTTCAATTCTCCGAATTCATCGCCCCCTACCTCGCGCGCCAGGTGCAGGCGTTCCGCGATATGGGCTATTACGTGATCAAGCACACCGACGGCAACATCCTGCCCATCCTGGACCAGCTGGTTCAGGCCAGGCCGCACGCGATCCACTCGCTGGATCCCCAGGCGGGCATTGACATCGCCGATATCATCCGCCGGGCCGGCTCCCAGGTTTGCCTGTGCGGCAACGTGGATTGCGGGCTGATGGATACCGGGACGGTAGCGCAGGTGGAGGAGTCCGCACGGTATGCCCTGCGGAGCGGCATGATGGCCGACGGCTATATTTTCAGCTCCAGCAACTGCATTTACACCGGCTTGCCCCTCGAGCGTTACGAGCTGGCGTGGCGGATCTGGCAGGAGGAAGGAGTCCGCCCGGCACGATGAAGGCCCCATGCAAAACGATGACGATTCTTGCCTCCGCTGCGATGGCCGCCAACGCGCTTGCTGTGGAGCCGGAGAACCGGCCGGCCCGCGCCATCCTCCTTATTGTTGACGGGCTCCACTGGCAGGCGCCGGAACGTCTCGGGCTGAAAAACTTCCTGGCGGTGGCCAAGTCGGGGGCCCGTGCCGAAAAGATGGAGACGATCGTCGCCTACCATCCGAAGTCGAGCGAATACGCGGCGATGCACAACGGCTCGATCCCGAACCCGGTCATGCTCGCGGGCACGGTTTTCATTCGTCCGAAGCAGCAGCTTGTTCAGGATGTCTTTGGCCCGGCTGACCCGACCGCCCACGTCACAAACTGCCGGGCTTACACGTCGCTCAACCCGGGAAACACGTATTCGATGGTGCGCGATACGACGGACGATGCGGCCATTGCCGAGGCGCTCGCTCTTTTCCAGCGCAACGATATCCGTTTCATGCGGATCCACCTTCAGGAGACCGGCAGCGCTGGCTGGAAATGCCATCTGGAAGAGAAGGCGGTTCCCTGGCGGCAGAACATCTGGGGCGAGGGGTCTCCCTATGTCGCGGCCGCACGGCACGCGGATCAGCTTCTCGGAGACCTGATCTCTGGCCTCAAGGCCATGGGAAAATGGGACGGTACGCTCCTGGTTGTGACCTCTGACCACGGGAATGCCCGCACGGGAGCCCACCCGATCACCGAAGAGGAAAGCCGCCTCTGCCCGCTCGCCATCGCGGGCCCTGGAATCAGGCCAGGAGCGGTCATCCCATCTGTCGAATCCATCGACCTGATCCCCACGATCTGCTTCCTCATGGGGAAACAGCCGCCGAATCCCGATGGTGGCTCGGGCCGGATTCTTGCCGAAGCCTTCGTCAGCCCGCCGCCCGACCCCGGCAGCCCTCGCCACCTCGGCGACCTCAACCGCCAGATTGTCGATTACGAATTTCTCGTCGCCCGCCTCCGCACGGCCGCAGCAAAAAACCCTGCGATCCAAACCGAGATCGAAAGGGCGGAGGATGCCTTCCTCGGGATCGAAAGATTCACCGATTGGCCGGGCAAGCCGGATGTCGCGGCGATCCTTGCCAACAACAAAAAAGTTCTCGAAACCCTCCACGCATTAGATAAGCCCCAATGAAGCAGATACCCCATACCAGCAAGGTCATCCCTGCCCTTGTTTTCGCCATCAGCGGGCTTTTCCTGCAGCCCATCTCCGCCAAGCCGATCGCGCAAATCGAGCTCGCCAACCGCCATGCAGAAACGCTTCGCGGCAGCGTGGCTGTCGTCCCGGTGGAGAAACTCAAGCTCTCCCCAGACTCGGCTGTGGCTGTCGTCTGCGGCGATAAGGCGCTGCCCGCGCAGCTCGAGGATCTCGATGGGGACGGCGTGGCCGAGAACCTCGTCTTCCTCGTGGATATGCGGCCGGGCGAAACCGCAAAGTTCACCCTCGAATCCCGGACGGAACCATTCCCCTCTCGAGTCGCTGCCAGCGTCCTCCCGGCTTGGGAGTCGGAAATGTTCGGCTTCCGATCCTACGGGCCGCTGCTCGTGGACCTTTTCGCGCGGCAGGGTGGCAATTACGGGCTGCGCTTGTCCACATTCTTCAACAAGGACAACCAGCCCGTAGGCGACTACCATAAGCCAGGGCCACTCGGCATGGACATTCTCCATATCAATAAAACCCTCGGGCTCGCCGGCGTCTTTGCGAGCGACGGGAAAACCGTGGCTATTCCCACGGATGTCCCGATGACCAGCCGGATCCTTGCCAACGGCCCCGTGCGCGCCGTCGTCGAGATGAAGCTCGGGCCGTGGAAAAGCCCATGGGGAGACCTCACGTTCACCCGCCGGGCTTCGATTGCGGCTGGTCAGTTCGGAACGCGCCTCGAGGACTCGGTCTCCCCTCCTGACAAGGCGAACCTCGGCGTCGGGCTCCGCAAAGAAAAGGATCTTATCCGGATGGACGATCCCGCTACAGCGACATTTATGCACCGGTTTCACCAGGATGAATTCATCGGCGATGCCGGCATCGGGCTCCTCTTGCCCGGGCCGAAACCTCTCGAGCTTCCGGAGGACGACGACAACCGCTACTTCTCCGCACAGGCCAACACCCCCCTCCGTTCCGTCGCCTTCGCGTTCTGGAGCGGAGAGGAAAATGCCCCGATTGACAAAATTGCGGCTGCCCGCGCACAAGCGGTCCGCTCCGAGCAGCTTGCCCCGGACACTGTTTCCATAAATCCATGAGCCCCGCTGAACGCTTCCAATGGAGAGGGGAGGCCCTCGTCCCCTGGAAGCGGCCCCGCGAACGGTTTCCAGATCGGGCCGGGGGCGACCCGACTCCCTTGGGGGAAGCGAGCGGAATGGGATGGATAACTACTCGGCAAATATGTGGCATTGACACGAGATCCGTGTAACACTATTCTCGTGTTATGAAAAACATCACGATTGCACTTCCTGATGAAATCAGCCGCAAGACCCGCGTCCTTGCTGCCGAGGCCGAAACGAGCGTGTCGCAGTATCTCTGCCGATTGGTGACGGAGAAGATTGCAGGAGAGACGAAATATCAGGCGGCCATGACCAGATTCCTGCGCAGGGGCACCCGTTCACTCCAGGCCAAGCCCGCTCCCTACCCTTCCCGCGACTCGCTCCACGACCGGCATGCCCTTCGTTGACACAAACATCCTGGTTTACGCACGGGACAAAAGCGATCCGGGAAAACAGGCGCGGGCGGAGGAAATTCTGGGCGTCCTTTGGCGCAGCCGCACAGGCAGGCTGAGCGCCCAAGTTTTGCAGGAATACTACGTGACGGTAACCCGGAAACTGAAGCCCGGACTTTCCCGGGCCGAGGCCCGGCAGGATGTCCGCGACCTTCTGGAATGGAACCCCCGCCCGGTCAGCGCGGGGATCCTGGAAAGCGCTTGGGAAATCGAAGACCGCTGGAAGCTGTCCTGGTGGGACAGCCTCATCGCGGCCTCGGCTCTGGACTGCGGAACAACCGTCCTTCTCAGTGAGGACATTCAGGATGGCCTGGTCATCGACTCGCTCCAAATCCTCGACCCCTTTTCGGAGAAGTTCGATATGGAGCAGCTCGCCACCCTGTGACTCCATGGGAAGCCGGCAGAAACGCGGGGGATCCTTGGCGGATGTGGCCATGGCAGCGGGCGTTTCCATGGGGGTGGCCTCGAAGGTTCTGAACAGCACTGCGGGAAACATCCGGATTTCGGAAGGCGCTGCCACGCGGGTCCGCGAGGCGGGATTGGTTGGGACGCCCTCGTCCCCTGGAAGCGGCAGCGGAACCGCGAACGGTTTCCAGATCGGGCCGGAGGCGACCCGACTCCCTTGGGAAGAAGCGAGCGGAATTTCCATCGGCGTGTGACGGGAACGCTACCAATGGAGAGGGGACGCCCTCGTCCCCTGGAAGCGGCAGCGGAACCGCGAACGGTTTCCAGATCGGGCCGGAGGCGACCCGACTCCCTTGTCAATTTGTTGTGCCCGCGTGTTCAGCGGGCGACCTTGAGACGGAAGAACGCGCGGTTGTTTGCCCCGAGTGCGATCGATGCCTTCCAGGTTTCGAGGGTTCCAGAGGCCGAGAGTTTCGCTCGCGTGTCGGCAGGCGACCATGAGACCAAGTCGGTGCTGGACTCGGGAGTGCAGGTGATGTCGGATTTCGCAGTATCCACCTCGTAGGTGAAAGTGACATTTCCGCCTTCCGCTGTGACGGCCGGCATCCCCTGCTGGCCAGTGACAACGTCCGGCAGGTTGAGCGCGTAGCGGAGGAGATTCGGGATGCCGTCGGTGCCGGGGACCGAAGCGCCGGCAACCGCCGTGTTTGTCC
>JBAXXX010000094.1:0-14641 GCA_037127695.1 Verrucomicrobiia bacterium
AATTCTTCCCTCAAAAACTCCGAAATCGCTCTTGCAAAATGAACACAGTTGCTGGGCTGAGTGATTTCATCCCCTTCGGGGATTCCTCGAAGAAATTTGTCCTGCACCCTACGAAGATCGCCGATACCTGACAAACGTGTGCTTTGCCGAGGGGATCGGCCGGGCGCACAGCCTGCATGGCGTTTCCTATTGCGCCACGAAGGCGGGCGTTTTTATTGCCGTTCGCAGCCTCTGGCGGATAGACTCCAGCCATGAAAAAATCCCTCGGCCCCAAGACGCTGCTTTATCCCGCGCCGGTTCTCGTGGTGGGAACCTATGACGCCGGCGGGAAGCCCAATGCGATGATCGCCTCCTGGGGCGGCATCTGCTGCTCCCAGCCGCCCTGCGTGAGCATTTCCCTGCGCAAGGCGACCTACAGCTACGCCGGCATCGTCGGGCGCAAGGCGTTCACCGTGGGCATCCCGGATCAAGAACATATCCGCCAGGCCGACTACTTCGGCATCGCATCGGGCCGCGACACCGACAAAATCGCCGACGCGGGACTCACCGCCGTGCGCAGCGAGCTGGTGGACGCCCCTTACATTGCCGAGTTCCCGCTCACGCTCGAATGCCGTCTGGTCCACACCGCCGACCTCGGGCTGCACACCCTGTTCGTCGGGGAAGTGGTCGATGCCAAAATCGATGCGGAGGCGCTCACCCCGGAGGGCAACGCGGACATCCGAAAAATCAATCCATTCCTCTTTGATCCAAGCGCCAGGGGGTACTATGGCGTGGGGGAATTCCTCGGCAACGCGTTCTCCGTGGGGCGTGACATTCCGGGCGGCTCATCGGCCAGCAAACCGGACTGACTGCTATGCACCGAATCCATTGATCTCGTTTTTTTCGATTCCAATGTCCAACTTGCGTACAAGAGCTTCGTGCAGCGGATTTTCATTGGGGCCACCCCTGGTGGCCCTCATTCTTTTCGTGCTGCTCGCGGTGCTGCTGATTCAACTGAGCGGCAAGGACAAGGCCCCAACGTCCCGTGCGGCGACGGCAGCCCCCCAACCCGTTCAGAACATACCGCTCCCCCCGCCTGCCAGTCTCAGCCTGGAGGAGAGCAACCACATCGCCATCTACCAGCGCGTCTCGCCATCCGTGGTCTCCGTAGCCAACAACGCACTCAGACGCGCCGGACTTTTCGGCTTCCAGGTTTACGAGGTGCCTCAGGGCGCCGGGTCAGGCTTCGTCTGGGATCGCCAAGGGCATATCGTCAGCAATTACCACGTGATTCACGAGGCCGACGCACTCAGCGTGACCTTGACGGACGGCAAGTCCTACGACGCGCAAATCGTGGGCGTCGCGCCGGACTATGACCTGGCCGTGCTTAAGATCGACGCTCCGGAGCCGCAACTACACCCCATCCACCCCATCCACCCCGGCACCTCGCGAGACCTGCAAGTCGGCCAAACCGTCCTGGCCATTGGCAACCCCTTCGGCCTGGACACTTCGCTGAGCAAGGGGATTATTAGCGCCCTCAACCGCTCCATCACGGCCATGACCGGACAGAAGATCGATGCCGTGATCCAGACCGATGCGGCCATCAACCCGGGAAACTCCGGCGGACCACTGCTCGACTCTTCCGGGCGCTTGATCGGTGTCAACACCGCCATTCTCAGCCCCAGCGGCACCTATGCCGGCGTCGGCTTTGCCATGCCGGTCGACACGGTCATGCGGATCGTGCCGCAATTGATCCAAAAAGGACATGTCAGCCGCGCCGGGCTCGACGCCCAACTGCTGCCTGACTACGTCACGCAGCGCGCCGGCATCACCGGAGTGGCGGTCTTCGCCGTGCCGCCCACCTCTGCTGCCGCCGCCGCCGGCATCACAGGCATCACCCGCACGCCTTCCGGCGACTTGGTGCTCGGCGATGTGATCATAGCCATTGGCGCACAACCCGTGACGTGCCTCGATGACCTGCGCGCCGCCCTCGAAAGATTTCAACCCGGCGAGAATGTCCGCGTGCAGCTCGAACGCAACGGCCAGAAGCGCGCGCTCAGCGTCAAGCTCGCAGAAGTGCAATAATCCTGTCTTCTGGTGTCACGACCGCAGGAACGAGCGGCCTTTGCACGAGAACGGCAGCAGGCATTCGTAGGCGTGGGAAAAATGCTGAGTGCCGTGCGGGCCAAGAAGGCCCGCACGGCAAACGCCGCTCTAAAATCCGCAGTTCACCGGGGAGCACGCGGGATGGTTATGGTGCTCAGAGGTCCATGCGGCCGTTGCTTCCCGATTTTCCGGGGAGACGATCCGGCTCCATCGACCTTTGAATCTCGGCTCTCCATGGTGGCGCGCAGATTTTTAGTGGGTTAGGCCACGTCGATCTCGATGGCTTTCGGTCGGGCTTTCTCGCATTTTGGAAGGTGGACTTTGAGCAGCCCCTCGCGAAATTCCGCAGAGACTTTATCCCCTTTCGCCCCCTCAGGGATCACGAACGAGCGCGCGAACGCGCCGTAGGATCGTTCGATGCGGTGGTATTTGATGCCGTTCTCTTCCTTTTCGAACTTCCGCTCGCCGGCAATTTTCAGCATCCCGTCTTCGACTGTGATTTTCACGTCCTCCTTCTTGACTTCCGGAAGCTCCGCCGTGATCACGAACTCGGTTGGACCCTCGCTCACATCCACCGGAAGCGCCCACTCGTCGGACGGCAAGATGCCGTCTCCTATGGGGCGGCGGATCAGCGGACTTCCGAAGAAGCTGCTCATCCGGTTTTGCAACGCATCCAGTTCCGTCATGGGATTCCATTTTGTTAGCATGCTCATTGTTTTGTCTTTCGGTTCCGGCGATGAATTACTGAAAAAATGCCGTCCGCCGGCTCGGCAGTTTTTCCAAAAAACCGCGTTTCTGATGTCGCGGGCGAATGTCCGGCAATTCCATAGAATCAGCGATTCGTTGCAGGGATGCTGGCAAGACAGACAAAAACTCGCAATGGGGGTGATCCCCACTTTCTGTTAGGGGTTTCCCCCACCCTTCCGGCGGAGGGGGCGGCGGCAGTGAAGCGGCTGTGTGGAAACACACTGCCCGAACTGCTGACGCATTCCTGCGGCTCTCGCCCGGAAACTCGGAAGTCCGACGGCGCGAAAATCGTGGGCGCCGCGCCGGGCTATGACCTGGCCGCGCTCAAGATCCACGCTCCGGAGCCACAGCGTGGCTGCATCTTGGAGCCCAGGGTTGCGAAGCTACCCTGGGTATATGGTTCCATATATCAACCCTGAATGGGTTGCCTCAGCCCCACACATATCGCTCGTCAAAGGCAACTCCGTGCTTTTCCAAAAACGTGCGAAACTCATCCTGAAATGAAATTCAGCTTTTTTGCGATCCCTCCGAGAAATGCGTGGACTTGCCGGCGAACATCCTCGTCGGACAAAAACGGAAATCGCTCACTGGTGGAGAAGACAATGTGCAAAAAGACGCTGGACAAGGATTGGGACATGGAAACGGGATAAAACCCCGGTGGGGTTTGATCGCGATTGGTACAATACCCAGGGTAGCTTCGCAACCCTGGGCTGAGTGAGTTCATCCCCTTCGAGGATTCCTCGAAGAAATTTGTCCTGCACCCTCCACTTCGGAGGCCACATCTTCGGGCTTGCCGAAAGCAGTTTTCCCCGCTTTACGGTGCTGCCGAATCGGCGCCAGGACCTCTCAGGCCTCCTTACGGCGCTTGAGGAAGGCAAATGCTGCTACTACCAAGCCCCGATGGCGACGAACCCGACGGTGCCCGGCTCGGGGATCACGGCGAGGCCGCCATAGTTGTTGCCCGTCACAACGGGAGTGAACCCGCCAAGCGCACCCCCGGTCGTCGCATTGTATGCGCGGATCGAACCACCCCCCGTAGCGTAGAGAACATTGCTGTCATACGTCACGCCGAAGGCTTGGCTCAAGTTGATGAAATTCGCGTTGATCTCGGCTCCGGTGGTAGCGTTGTAGGAACCGATTGTGTTGGAGATGCTATCCGTCACATAAAGCACGCTTCCCGAACTTGTAATAAAGGCGGGAGAGGCAAAAGTCGATATGAAGGAAGCACTCACTGTCGCTCCGCTCGTTGCGTTATACCTGCCTACAAGTGAGTTGCCACTGTCGACAACGAAAATATCGCCGCCGTTCAGAGTGATGCCCTCGCTTGCATTGAAACCTGCGATGAAGCTCGCGGCGATCACATCTCCGGTCACCGCATTGTAAGTTCCAATTGTGTTATTGCTGTTGCTGGAAACAAATAGCGTCGATCCGCTGACCCTCACATCGATCGCTCCGGATAAACTGAGAGAAAACCCGGAAATGGCCACGCCGGTAGACGCATTGTAAGCTTTGACGTTGTTGGCACCAGAATTCGCAACATAAAGAATATTATTGCCTGGGTCTACCGTCACGCCCCCCGGGGTATCGAGGCCAGTGACGAACGAATTGTTGATCAGGTCACCAGTCGTGGGGTTGTAGGTCTCGATCCTGTTCGCTGTCCGGTTCGCGACGTAGAGGGTCTGGCTGGATCCGGCGTGGGCGGTCGCCAAGATGAGCCCGGCAGCAAGAAACAGGTGGAGGAATGCGGGGGACTTCGTGCTTCCTCGAACAAGGACTGCCGGAGCCAATTTTACGGGATTCCATTTCATGAATCAGCCTATCATATCAGCATATTCGAGAGCGCAAAGACGAAAATGGAAGAGTTTTGCGTGCGCGGCGGAGAGAACCATTTTCTCCGGTCTCCGCTCAACGGGGCAGAGACCTTTAGCGGGGTGGCGCGCGGAGCCGGACAGGGCCCAGTCAGCCGCCCCCAGGGCCGGGCCTGCAGCGGCGCCTCTCAGTTCGCCCAGCTATGCACCCACTCGCAATTGTAATTGCTGGCATTGATGGTCCACGTCTCGGTATGGCCGTCAAAAAAGAAGATCATCCGCCTTGCTCCTAGGCTCTTCGGATTCGTAGCGGAAGCTTTCCTGCCATCCGACCAACTATTGTATGCGTTGGCCCCATCATCCCGGCGGCCCAATATGATCGCCGTTTTTGACAGAGTGGCGATTTGGGACAACCGGTTGAACCCCGTCTTTGTGGCACCGTCTGTATCTGTGTAGGTGGTAAATGCACTGTGGTTCCAATCCATGCCGGCTGTCTTGTTCCGGGGGCTGCCCCCATAATAAAGATCTCCGCCAGGTGTGCGAGTGCCATTCCTCTCGGCAAAGGCATCCCACCAGACAGTGCTGGTAAATCGGATTGGATCAAGAGGGACGCTTCCCGGCAAATCGACATAAGGCGCGACCAATTCTTGTGTGCCATACTGGTTCGCTGCGTCGGATAGCGAGTTCGTCGAAGGCACCAACGGGACTGTATTATCGTGATCCGCCATGTAAAGCAGGTAGCCCGCGCCGAGTTTCCGCATGCGGCCCAGCGTCTTGGCGTCAATCGCCTGGTTGAAGGATCTGCTGATCGCAGGGATCGCCATGGTGGCAAGAGCCCCGATGATCGCCACAACCACCAGAAGCTCGATGAGCGTGAAGGCCGTGCTGGCTTTTATTGCGGGAAGGTTCACGATTCTCTTGCAATTCATTTCAAAGTATCCTCTATTGGCTTGGCTTGTCCAGCCCATTCATTTTTTAAATATACACCATGAAAACATCAAAAGAAAATGTCCGGATCGTGCTTTCGGGCGGAACTCCTGAGCGGACGCCCTACCGGATCAGCATCGGGCCGGATATCGCGCAGCGCATGCGCGCGAAATACGGCGAAGATTTCCACGCGCGCCTGCTGGATGACGACATGCGCCACCTCTCGTTCTGGGTGCGCTGGCCGCTTGTGAAATACGTGAAGCACGGGGACGTGACGTGGATTGACGGGGTGCTCATCAACGACTGGAGCGAGCTCGACAGCTATCCGTTTCCCACCGGGCGGGAGAGCGAATGGTTTGTCGATCTCGACCGCCACATCGCGCTCCACGGCGAGCGCTACGGGATCGCGGTCATGTTCCCATCGATCTTCCATTCCTGCATGGATACCTTCCGGGGATCCGAGAATTTTCTGATGGATGTCTACGACGAGCCGGGCCATGTCCGGCGGATGCAGGAATCGATCATCGGGACGCTCGAAAATATGGTGGATGAAATCTGCAGCCGCGAGATCGACCTGCTGATCGTCGGGGACGATGTTTCGACCGAGAACGCGCTGATGGTCTCGCCGGAATTTCTCAAGGAGCATGTCTTCAAATACAACCGCCGCCTTGTGGAGATCGCGCACAGGCGCGGAAAGAAGGTCTTCTTCCACACCGACGGGGTTTTGCCCGATGCCCTCGTAGAGATGGTGATCGACTGCGGCTTCGACGGAATGCACCCGCTGCAGGCCTCGTGCAACGACCTCGAGAGCTTCGCCGCGAAATACCGCAGCCGGCTGCTCTTCTACGGCGGGCTCGACAACACCCAGGGAATCCCGAACAACGACATCCCATGGATCGAAAATCATGTTCAGAAGCTCCACGAGTGGTTTGGCGAGCGCATCATCCTCTCCTCGAGCGACCTCATGGGTGGCACTCCGGACGAAAATATCTTCGCCCTCCCCCGGATCATCAAAGAAAGGTGCCGGTTCGACGCGGCCCCATGAATAAGGCCGGCAGCGCCCCTCTCCGGCAGACGCTCCTGGTCTCGTCCCTGTTTGAAAAATGAAACCTTCTTCCCAACCTCTGATTTTTCACGGCGGAGATTACAACCCCGACCAATGGCTCGGGCATCCGGAGATCCTCGCAGAGGATTTCGTTTTGATGAGGGCCGCAAACATCAACACGATCACGGTGGGGGTCTTCGCGTGGGCCGCGCTGGAGCCGGAGGAGGGAAGGTTTGAATTCGGGTGGCTGGACGATGTCTTTGAGCGCGCGGAGAAGAGCGGCATCCGGGTTATCCTGGCGACGCCGAGCGGGGGGAAGCCCAACTGGCTGGCGCACGCCTACCCGGAGGTCAGGAGGGTCGGGGAGAATGGCCGCCGCGATCCGCAGCAGTGGCGGCACAACCATTGCCTGACGTCGCCGGTCTATCGAAGCAAGGTGCGCGAGATCAACACCCGGCTGGCGCAGCGCTACGGCGCGAGGCAGCCGCTCGCCATGTGGCATGTCTCCAACGAGTATCTCGGCTACTGCTACTGCGACCTCTGCATGGGCGCGTTTCAGAGCTGGCTGCGCGCGCGCTACGGGACGCTGGACCGGCTCAACGACGCCTACTGGTCGCGATTTTGGAGCCACACGTTCACGGCGTGGGAGGAGGTTCAGGTCATCGATAGCAGCATTCACGGGCTCAGCCTCGATTGGAAGCGGTTCATGACCGCGCAGTGTGCGGATTTCCTTCGCGCAGAGATGGTCCCCCTTCGGAAGCATTCGCCAGAGACCCCCGTCACCACAAACTTCCATACCATCGAGCACTACGATTACTTCCGCCTGGCGGAGGAGATCGATGTCGTGAGCTGGGACAGCTACCCGGATTGGCATGCCGACCCGGATGGGTTGGATGAGTCCGCCGTGGCCGCCGAGACGGCATTCCGATTCGATCTGAACCGGGGCATGAAAGGAGGCAAGCCGTTCCTCCTCATGGAATGCACGCCGAGCCAGATCAACTGGCGGGATGTCTCGCCGCTCCGCCGTCCGGGCATGCTCCGCCTGAGCAGCCTCCAGGCGGTCGCCCACGGCTCCGATGCCGTCTGCTACTTCCAGATCCGCAAGGGCCTCGGCGGCGCGGAAAAATTCCATGGGGCCGTCATCGACCATGCGGGCCATGCGCAGACGAGAACCTTCCGCGAAGTCGCTGCCGTGGGCGCAACGCTGGAAAAATTGCCGGGCATCGTCGGCGCCAGGGTTCCCGCAAAAGCAGCCCTCATTTTCGATTGGGAGAACCTCTGGGCAATCGATGGCGCGAGGACCCCGCAGAACAAGCACAAAGAATACCGGGAGACATGCCTCTCGCATTACCTGCCATTTTGGAAGCGGGGGATCGCTGTGGATATTGTCAGCTCCCGCAGCGAGTTTTCCAGCTACGATCTGGTGCTCGTCCCGATGCTGTATCTTCTGCCGGAGGGGCTGGCCGAACGCCTCTCAGCCTTCGTCGCGAAGGGAGGAACGGTCGTGGCGACCTACCAGACCGGATATGTCAACGAAACGGATCTTTGCTTCCAGACCGGCGCGCCGGGCCCCCTGAGCGAGCTCCTGGGAATCCGGGTCGAGGAGTTCGATGCCCTGCCGGACTCCTCGAGGCGATCTGTCATCCCGCGAGATTCCGCAGGCCACGGGCTGAGCGGGGATTACGAGGCGCGGCACTTCCTCGATATCGTCCGCTGCGAAGGGGCCGAGGCGCTCGCCGAATATGGCGGGGATTTCTACGCGGGATCGCCCGCTTTAACCGTCAATTCTTTTGGAAGCGGGCGCGCGTATTATGTTGCCTCCCGCAACGACGAGCGGTTTCAGGACGATTTTTTCGGGCACCTTGCCGGACGGCTCCGCCTGCCTCAGGCGCTCCCTGGGCCGCTTCCGCCAGGCGTGACCGCCCACATCCGGGAGAGCGGGAGCGAGCGCTTTCTTTTCCTCTTGAACTTCGCGCGCCGCGAATCCGCCGTCTCCCTGCCTCCGGGGGGCTGGAGCGATGTGGATACCGGCGAGCCTGCGGAGCCCGACATTCGCCTCGGAGCATTCGGCGCAAGGATCCTCCGCTCGCCCGCTGCTCACGCCCAACACACAAAAAACCTGGAGGCCCCCAATCCTTGACGCGGCCGCCCCGACCATTGGCAGCGCCGCTGCCACCAAAATCATGACAACATTCATTCATCAGACCGATATCTTCCACCCGCATGGCGACCCTGACGACCACTGGGACCTGGCCACCGTGTATGCGCTGGCGGCCCGGGGGGACTTGGATTTGCGCGGCATCATGTTCGACTACCCGCCGGCCCACCGGCTGGGGGATCCCGCGACGCTCGCAGCCGCACAGCTCGGATGCCTGACCGGCATCACCGGGATCCCTGCCGTGGTCGGGAGCATGTTCCCGATGCGGCATCGGAAGGACTCCCAGGACGACAGGGGGAGGCCCGCCCAGGCATCCGCAAAGTGGCTCTGCCAAACGCTGGAAGCGAGCGAGCACCCGGCCGTCGTCAATATTGTCGGCTCGTGCACGGATGTTGCCATGGCCGGGCTGATGCGGCCGGATTTGTTTCAGGCCAAGTGCAAGGCGATCTACCTGAATGCCGGGGCCGCAAATCCCGGGAAGGAAGGCGAGCTCGAATACAACGTGCGGCTGAATCCGGATTCCTACTCAGCGATCTTCGACCTCCCCTGCCCGGTCTATTGGTGCCCGTGCTGGCACCAGACCGAAGTCCGGGAAGTCGGCCCGAACGGGACATGGTATTCGTTTCTTCAGGGCGACATCCTGCGCCACATCGGCGGCCCGCTCTGCAACTATTTTCTCTACATGCTGAGCCGCTCAGCCGACCCGAAATACCTCCGCTATCTCACCGCTCCGGTTGACCCTGCCGTCCTCGAGGATTTTTCTGCGAAGGCGCGGAGCATGTGGAGCACGGCATCCATCCTTCACGCCGCAGGCATCGGAGTTGATGCAAATGGCGGGATGAAGCCCGCCGGCCTGGTCGCCGATCCGGTCTTCGAATTTATCCCGATCACGATCGCCTGCGCGGACGACGGCCAGACCACATGGGCGCCCGCGGCCGGGGAAACCGGCCGCCACATCTTCCAGATCCGCCATCCGCACCTCTATGCCGAAGCGATGACGTCCGCGCTTGGCATCCTGCTGAAATCCATCGGCTGAGCCCCCCGCAGCGCTTTGATGAGGCGGACACCTCCTGCCACGATGATACTTCCCATTGATATGAGCATGCCACCTGCCCTCCTGCGCACACTCGGATCGCTGGCCTTCGCGCTCCCCTTGCTTGCCATGGCCGCCACCGGCGCAAATCCGCCCACCCCGGACCTGCCGGATTTCAAGCCTGAAGAATTCCGAACCCTCACCTGCGAGGACGTCGTCAAAAACTTTCGGCTGGCCAGCGACATCCCCTACTATGGCGACAAGGAGGCTCAGGCCGACCCGTATATCGCCGAGCGATGCAAGCTCGACATCTATTATCCGACCCACCAGAAAAACGTGCCGGTGCTGATCTACTTCCATGGCGGAGGGATGAGCGGGGGATCCAAAGACTCGAAGATGGAGCTCTACAAGCACCTCGGGTGCGTGGTCGTCACGCCGAACTACCGGCTCTCCCCACGCGCCAAGTGCCCGTCCTACATCGAGGATGCCGCAGCGGCGGCAGCATGGGTCAAAAAAAACATCGCCGCCTACAACGGAGATCCCGGCAGGATTTTCGTCAGCGGGCATTCGGCCGGGGCCTACCTGGCGACCTGCCTGGCGACGATGCCGAAGTTCCTTGAAAAGCAGGGCTGCCGGCCGGGAGATTTCGCCGCATACATTTCCATCAGCGGGGAAATGGTCACCCACCGTGCGATCTGCGCCGAGCGCGGGATGCCGAAAGGCCAGATCGTGATCGACGAGTACTCGCCCATCAACCACGTCTCGAAGGACGTTCCTCCGCTGGTCCTGCTCACCGGCGGCACCGGGCTCGACATCGACAGCCGGCCCGCTGACAACAAGCTCATGTGCGATGCGATGCGCGTCGCTGGCAACACCCGCTGCCAGCACTTCGAAGTTCCCGGCACCGATCACGGCAGCATCATGGATGCCGCCTATGCCTACCTGCTCCAACTCATCCGGGCGAACGTGAAAAACTAACCCGAAAAAATCACAATGAAACAGCCCATCTCGCGAATCTTTTGCCCGCCAGCGGGTTCCACCTCCCGCACCAGATCACAGTGGATATGCCTTGGTCGGCGGCACCCGCTGACAGTCAAAATCTTCTGCGATCTGAGCCACCTCCTTGTGATTTATCCGGGCTAAGTGTTCGCTTCCGCAACATCTTCCTCCGCAGCTCAGGCGCGAGAGAGAATCCTGCAGTCGCCCGGGCTCGCCGCCTTCTGGGATTTTCAGGATCCCTCCTTGCGCTCGCTCGCCTCCCCTGCCCTTGTCCTTCAAAGCAGCGGCCTCGCGCCAGCCCCGGCTGACGAAGGCGTTTTTGGCCCGCGCTCCCTGGAGTTCGAGGCCAACGGAGATCTTGCCAAAGGGTTCCTGTATCTATCCGCCGGGGACGGGCTTTCGCTCGGAGGAAGCGAGGCGAGGCTCACTGTCATTGCTTGGATCAAGCGCAGGAGCTCGCCCTACAAGGGCTGCCAGTTTCTCGCAGGGGTCTGGAACGAACACGGGCGGCGCCAGTACGGGCTTTTTCTGAATCTAAAGATTTGGGGCTCCGCAGAGCAGGTGGGAGCCCACGTCTCGCAGCACGGCGGGCCGACGCCCGGCTATCCTTACTGCATGGATGTTGCAATCGGGGCAACCCCCGTCCCGTTTGACCATTGGCATTGCGTGGCCATGACCTACGACGGGCACGAGGCAGCTGCCTACCTCGACGGAACGCTGGACGCCCGCGAACCGCATGGCAAGGCCGGCGGGAATCCGTTCTCCCTCCCCGGCGGGCTGAATCCGGGCTCCGCCGACTTCACGGTGGGGGCGGTTCCCCGCCCCGGACGGGTCGAGGCCGACCCGGGAGGAGGCTTCCGGGAAACCGGCTCGCTGATCGGCAACCCCTTTGTCGGGCTCTTGGGCGGCCTCGCGATCTTCCGGCGGCCGCTCACCGCTTCGGAGCTCGGTGGGCTCACCGCGCAGAGCCTTCCGGCATCGGCGCCCCGGCTGTAAGGAGCTGAAAATCAATTAAGGTGGCAAGATGGCGCGGCTCCTCGCTATTTCCAATGGGTGAATGTCAGGAAAATAGACTCGCGCGGAGACGCTGAGGCGCAGAGAATCATGTCAGATGAGAGAGAATGAAATCGGCACAAGGGTGCTCGAAGCGGCGATTAATGTTCATCGGGAGCTTGGGCCGGGACTCTTGGAGACGGTTTACGAGGTTATCCTGGCCCGTGAATTGTCCGATCATGGTTTCAAGGTGGAGCGGCAAGTTCCGGTGCCAATCATTTACAAAGGGATCAGATTTGAAGAGGGGTTCCGGGCTGACATCATCGTCGAGAAGAAAGTGCTCCTGGAGCTCAAGTCGGTCGAGACGATCTCGCCGGCCCATAAGAAGCAGGTCCAGACCTATTTGCGGTTGACCGGCCTGAAGCTGGGATATCTTCTGAACTTCGGGGAAGCCGTTCTCAAAAGCGGTATCACTCGCTGCGTGAATGGGCTGGAAGAAGATCATCTCCCGCTGCGATCCAGGGACGTGGAGAAATTCTGAATGAAAATCCAAAAACCTCGGCGCCCCTGCGTCTCTGCGGGATAAGAATCCACTGAAAACAGCGAAGAACCGATGGCGCAGGAGTTTTGGCCTCTGGCAAGGCCCGACGAAGGAGCATAGCCCCAGCACTCTGCGACTGAGGAGCAACGCAGCCAGAGGCCAAAAGAACAAGCCAGGCTGTAAAGGTTATTTGTGAACAGCTCCTAAGCGCACCCAAAGCCAGTGCAAAGGCTTGGGAATGGTCGCGCACAAGCGCCCCTCGCGCCAGGCGGCACCGCCCGTCCCCGCAATGGTTTCGACGTGCCAGTTCCCCGGCGGGAGCGGCAGCTCAAGAGCCCGCTCGCTGCCGGGCGTCCATTCACGAAAAATCAGGACATGCGCCGCCTTGGGGCTGCGGGAACAAAAGCCGGTCCACGCTCCCCCCGTTGGGGAATCGCCAATGGGCAGGATCGTTCCAGCATGCAGCTCCTCGCGGTGCATGCGCCAGATGGCAGCCAGCGCCGCAACCGGTTTGGCGACCTCCGGAGGAAGGCTGGAGACTTCGAACCAGGCCAGCGGGTTGGCCACAAGGGTCGTGGCGAAAGGGTAATCGGCGGGATATTGCGCTGGCGCGAGGCGGCTGCCTTCGTATTTTTCCTGATGGCGCTGAGGGTTCAGGAATTCGATCCGAAGGCGCTGGGGCGGAACGTGCCAGGAAAGCTCCCAGAGGTTGCGCAACGTGGCATGTGGCCACCACTGCCCCCAGTCGGTATACCGGTTTTCCAAAAAGATCGGGCCCGCCTGCATCGCCCCGAAATAGCCTGGCCGGAGCTGCGCGGTCACGTCGAGGTCAATGGTGAGCTCCCCTTTGGTTTCCATCCGCACGCGGGCGAAGAACCGTTGCAGATTCAGTTCGCCCGCCTTGCTGGTGATGTTGATGCCATCGACCTTGACGTAGCAGACTCCGAACCGCCGGTTGAGGCCGATGACGACGGCCGCATCCTTTTCCCAGTGGGCGAAGTGGTCGGAGGAATCGGGCGCAAACCAGAGCCCCGTGGCAAGCCCCTTGGCTTTGGCGGCCTTCACGACGCCATCGAGGCCGTGTGGAAAACGTTTGAGGCTGGGGGTCCAGAAATCCGGGTCCTCCGCCCAGAAACCGCTCCAGATCCCGTTCTTGGCTTCCGCCGAATTGGACGAGACACCTTTCTGCCAGCCGTCATCGATCTGGCAGATGTCCACTCCCAGGGCCGCACCTGCGGAAATCTCGGAGAAAATAAAGGATTCGGCGATGCGTGCATCGCGGTTGCGGTCGCCCCAGGTGTTCGAGAGCATCAGCCCATCGCGGCCGGCACGAAAGGGACGGAACCGCTCTTGGAGCCGGTGGAGGGCGGCGGCGCGCTCCCAGCGTCCGCCGGCCCAGGCGATGACCGACCATGCGTAGCCTTGGCCTTCGTCCCCGGCCCCATGGCCGAGCAGCCGCACCAGCCGGTGCTCGCCGATCACGTCCGATGGAGTGTTCAGCGGCCGCGCATGCGGCAGGGGAGCATGTTTGAGCAGGATCAGGCCGGCGTCTGAAAGAGGATCGGTGATTGCGGCCAGGCAGGTGCTGGCGTTGAGAGCCTCCTTAGGGTTCAGCCGCCACACGCGTTCGGAGGCGAGGTTGTCGCAATCGTCCGTGGCGTCAGCCAGCTCAAACACAGTCAGATGGGCGTGCATGGCAGCCAGCGGCAGGCGCTCCATCAAATCGTGGTCGGACGTCTCCTGGCACTTCACCTGGTCGGCCTCGATGCCCGTGGATGCAGCTGCATGCGGGCCCTCACCGGCAGGCGGGGGAGCGTCTGATGCCCCCAGCCGTTCGACGCGCGAAGTGATCGCGGGACAGCCGGCGAAGACCTGCAGGTGCCATCGGTAGCCGCAGCCGTCGCTGCCGAGCACAGTGAGCGCGCCGCGGTGCGATACGGCCTCGACCAGATCGGCCGAACCGATCTCTGTGCTCCAATGGATTTTCAGCGGGAGCTGAAGCGGACCCCCGGGTGGAACCGTGCCTGGCCTGCCGTCGGGATTCAGCCATTCCCTCCCATAGGCGACAAGCGAAACAGGAACGGGCAAACCGTCCACAAGCCGCCAGCGCCGGCAGATGAGGCCGTTGTCGGCAAGCACTTCGCCGTCCTTCCACACGAGCTTCACGGTTGGCGCATCTGCGATTTCCTGGGAAAGAGATGTCATGGGGGTCAGGGCGCGGATGGCACTAACTTAAGCCAACTTTGGGACGATTTCTTGCCCCCGGAATCGGGGCGATTTCCGGGGTTTCCAAGATCAGCTTCTG
>JBAXXX010000095.1:0-14634 GCA_037127695.1 Verrucomicrobiia bacterium
GATTGTGCTTGTGCCTGATAATGAGCATCCTACGCAGCAAAAACGCCTGTTTTTCAGCCCTCCAAAACCCCCTTTTTGATGTAAAGTAACCCCCTCAACTTTACATTCACTTTACGTCACGGGACCCCGAAATGATGGGTTTGCGGTGATTTCCGCGTGAAGAGCGGTTGAGGCTCACTTTGAGCGGTCGTTTTGCCAGTGGTTGAGGCTCAGAATGCGAAAAGTGGACGCGGGGCAACCCGAACGAAGCGCACGCTCCCGCGCCTGATTTTACCACCGGGGCTGGTTGAGGGTCCGGGTGATCCACTGGTAGACATCCCTGTGCCTGTTGAAGGGGATGTCTTTGATGAAAGGCTCCCAGCGCTGTGCTAGGATGTCCTCCAGGGGACGTTCACGCTTTAGTGTCGGGAGTGGCGGGAATGCCGCCTCGATGATTTCCTTGCGGGTTCGCTTTTCCGTCCCGGCCATGACTTCCTTGGTGATGCCGAGCTTCTCGACGGCCTCCGCGAATTTGGCGTCCCTTGCTATTGTTCTGGCTGAGACGCCTGTTTTTTTGGCGATTGCATCGGCGATTGTTTCAGGACTGCCACTGTGGCAGTCCTCAGTTTTTGGCACTCCACCTGGGTTTGCGCTGACCCCCGGCTTGAACAACCGTTCCTTCGCCGGAATACGCTCGGCGGTGTAGAGTTTGCCCCGGAGCAACGCCGCCGCGTCCGGGGGCAAGTTGCGCCGGCCAAGCTGGTTGTTGATGATCCAGTCCAACGCGTTTTCGCGAGTGTCGAAAACCAGCTCGGTCGTCTGGATCTCGTCCAACCTGCCAAGCTCGTGCAAAATCTCGTATCGGTTGTGACCGTCCACGAGGATCGTCTGGCCCTCGTGGTTCCAGACAATCAGCGGGGAGAGGAGCCCTGTGCGCTCGATGTCCTGCCGCAACATCTGGCGCTCGGTTTCCGTGAGCGGCGGGCAGTGGGCGCGGAATTCTTCGTCAATGGTGATGGTGTCGCAGGAGGCTGGAAGTATGGACATGATGCCGACGGCAGCATGTCAACCGTCCATCCGGGCATAAAAAATCCCCGGCAGCCCATTACAGAGCCGCCGGGGATGAGTAGAGAGTTGTTATTTGACGTGCGCCGAAACGAGCTTGGTCATCTCGAACATGCTGACTTGCTTCTTGCCGCCGAAGACCGCCTTGAGCGCGTCGTCCGCGTTGATCTGGGTCCGCTTCTTGGGATCCTGAAGGTTGTTCTTTTTGATGTAGTCCCAAAGCTTCTTGGTCATTTCGCTGCGAGGCAGCGGTTTTGAGCCGACGATGACGGAGAGCACGGCGTCCGGCTGGATGGGTTTCATCAGCGCTGGGTTCAGTTTCCGGGCGGGTTTCGAGGCGGGCTTGGCCGTTGGTTTTTTTGCGGTTGGCATAAAAGATCAGGACTTCTTGGGAAGTTTGAACCCCTTCTTCGCGATCTTGGCGGCGGGCTTCCCGGCCTTGCGTGCCGCCCAGCGGGCCTTCATGTTGGCGGCGAGCTTCGCGCGTCCCTCGGGGGTGAGGCCACTTTTCTTTTTCGCCTTGGCCGGCTTTGCTGCCTTGACCGCAGCGGGAGCCACTGCCGTTGCTGGCTTGGAGGCGGGCTTCGCTGCCCCCTTGACCGCGTAGCGGCCGGGCTCGACTTTCGTGACGAGCTTCTTGCCGGTCGTGCTGAACCAGACGGAAATATTGCCGGGCTTAGCGCCGAGCTTGTCGGCGATCTCCTTGACCTTGAGACCTTCGCTTCCGGCCGTTTCGAGGAGGGCGAGGATCTTTTCCTTGAGCCCGCCGGATTTTCCGCCCTTGGCCTTTTTAGCTCTGGCTGGCTTTGCGGGTGCCTTCAATGCGGCGACCGGCTTCTGAGCGGGCGCGACGCTTGCGGGTGCGGACGCAATTTCCACGACTTCGACCGAGACTCCGCCTTTGAGCGTGGCAATGATAGCCGCGTCAATATTATCGACGAGGCTAAGCAGTTCTTCCTTTTTCTCCGTGAGCGCGAGCAGACGGAGAAGCGATTGGCTGTTGATGAGTGATATGTCCATGTTTGGAAACGCCACTTAGTATGAAAACTGACGGGCTTGGCAATAGCAAATACCAGTCCGGAACGGACGATATACTCAGGCTAAGGGCAGAGTTTCCGCCACAACGAACCGCACGATCCGCTCCACGGCTTCAAGTGTGAGCTGACGTTCCGAGAGACGCAGGACAGTCCAGCCAGCCATGGCCGCCTCGAAGTATTTTTCGATGTCAGCCAGGAATCCCTCCGCCCGATTGTGCCGGCCATGAATCCAAATGCCACCCTCGATTTCGATCAGCGTGCGACTCGGGATGTGGGCGAAGTCGGCACGCCAGCGGCGACCGGGGTGGAAGATGAGTTCCTTTTCCAATGCTGGGCCGTTTGCTGCTCGCCAGAGAAGGGCGAACCGGGCCTCCAGGCGGGACGGGGATCGTTTGGCGCGGAATCGGAGACGGGGCATCCCCAGGGCGGGGAGTCAACGGGCGCTCAGATTTTCAAAACCTGGTGGCACTTTGGGTAAGTGGAGCAGCCCCAAAATTCCTCCCCCGGATTTCTTCCCTTCGATGCTGTGCGGAGAACCATGTCAGCGCCGCACTTCGGGCAGAGTTTCGGTGGATGGAATAGCGCATTGATGACGGAGTTATCCGACTGTGCAACGGCATCCTCGATTCGATCGATCAGCCCTGCCCGCTCAATGATCCGGATCCTGTGTGATGCCGCAAGAGATTTGGCCTCCTCCGTAGCCGTGCGGCAAATCAGAAATCCCTGAGGAAGATTCTCGTGGACCATCGACCCGATCAGTTCGCGGACAACTGCGGGGCCGCATTTCCACTTGCCCCAGTGTTTGCACTGGACAGCCGCCATGGTGGACTCCGTCTGAACGACCAGATCAATTCCGCCATCGGCTTTCGCGCCCCCTCTTGGCAGGACCGCGCAGCCTTTGATCTCGAAAAGCCGTGCGACCAACTGTTCCAGTTGAAACCAATCCAGCGCATCCAGCGCCTCCTCGATGTTCGGAGGTGGAGCAGTTTCTGTTACGCATGAAACAGTCTGTCTGCTGAAAATGGCTGTGGGCTTTTTAAAGCCAGAACCGGATGCTTTCAGCACGAGAACCACGATGAAAATAAGTGCGGCGACTGCGATAGCCGCCAATGCAAGAAAAACGAGAGCCGAGACGCCGGATTTGACGAATCCCAGACCACCATTGAGCCCTCCAGCCATCGCAAGAAGGATGATCAAAGCTGCGCCAGCACGGATTATTCCCTCCCAGTCAGTGTCTCGGCGTCGGCGGCGCATTGCCCGCTTCTATCCGCCAGAAGGTCGATATTCAAGCATCCCTGCTCGGTTCTACCCGTTCACTCACAGCAACTCCGGCTGGTTCGGATCCGGCACGCTCGTCTCGATTTCGTCGGTGAGCGATTTGGAGATCCGGGACGTGACCTTCAGTTTCGTGGGCGAGTGGGAGCGGTCGAATGTGACCTTGAACCCGATGCCGAATTTCCCGTCCTCGTCCGCCGAGTCAACGGCTTCGGAGTAATGGGCGGTGAGGAGTTCGGTAATCGCGTCGAGGGCGGCTTTTTGTTCAGAGTCGGCGGGCATGATGTTCATAGGATAATGGGTTGAGATTGAGTTGGCTGGATGCTCATTTTGCGGCATCAGATTCACCAAGCGTCAGATTCCGTCCCGCGATTTCGAGAACCCGGTTGATGACGTCCTGAGAGAAAAGATCCTTTGCCGCCTGGCTCATGGCGAAAACGATGATGGCAATCGCCTTCATGACCGGCAGGTTCTTCAGATGTCCGGCGACAAAGGTGTTCTGCTTGTTGAGCGTGACGAGCAGCTTTTTGAGCATCGCCACTTCTCCTACCGACTCACTATTGAGATCGGCAAAGGCAAGATTGATGCCGCCCTGCGCCATCTTCCCTGTAGCCGTTCCCTGATATTGGCCCTGTCCGCTTGCAGAGAACGTGCGCTTTTTCGGGGAACCGGCGGCATGGTCTTTCGCCTCCGGATCAATCCGACGTCTGAAGTGCGGGCTGCGGGTGATATTTCCACACCCGCCGATGCTTGATTCGATGGCCTCTTTGATTTCCCTCAACTCCACATCCATCGTTTGGGCCTGAGCTTTCACGAGCAACGGGCGGGTGTAGGTGTGGAAGATGAAGTCCAGAAGCTCGTCACTCCCCGGCACTTCGTCCTTGTTTGTCGCCAGTGCCCACTTCGATTCCGGGCCGTCTTTGAGATGAACCATGAAGGAGAAGTTCGAGCACCCGATGTCTCCGGTTCCGTGCGTCATGACGCGCCCCGGCCCGATCAGCCTGCCGTTGTAGTAAATATTGTATCCTGCCCAGGCTCGCCTGTGGGCGTCGCCGTGGGGGAAGATTCCTCCAGTCAGTTCGACGGTCTTCCCCTCGTAGTTGAATTCCTGCGAAAGATTTTCACTGAAGGCCGGTAGCGGCAGGGGATCGAGTTCCGACCCGTTGATCTCGATGGTGACTCCGTTTGAAAGCGATTTTGCATAGCACCGGCGGATTTCGTCAGTCGCGATCGGGTAACCGTAGAGATTGCGGAATCCCCACCAAATGATCTCTGTCGTTTGCTGCTCTTGCCGGTCCTCAGAGACAATGTTGGCGTATCCGGTTTCAAGTGCATCATCCCAAGAGCACGTCGCCATGCGGCCCCGGCTGCTGATCGTGGTTTCGGTGGAATACTTGACCGACGCGTCCTTGAGCCCGACCCCGTAGCGGCCGAGCTTCCCCTCCTTCCCACTTTCTCCGATGTCGAACGCCGCAGACACGTCCTCGAATCCGTGCCCGTTGTCCTCGATGAAAAGGTTGTCGTTTTTTTCGCGGATCGTGATCGTTGTCGCTCCGGCATCCAGTGCGTTGTCGATCATTTCAAGCAGAGCGCTTTGCAGAGGAAACCGTTGCTGGCGGATTCGGTTGATGGTGCCACCGACGGAGATGTTGAGCGGGCGTTTGTTCATAGTGCTGACTCTTTGAGTTTGTTGGTGATCCACAGGCGGACTTCTGAATGCCTGGTGACGGGAAGGCCCTTGACGAATGCCTCCCATCGTTTCGCGAGGATTTCTTCCAGAGGACGTTCCTGCCTGTTTGGCGCTGGCTCCTTGGGTTCGCTCGTGGCGGCTTGGATGATCGCCTTGCGGCTGCGCTTCTCCTTTCCGGCGATGATGTCCTTTTCGATGCCGAGTTTCTCTGCCGCCTCGGCGAATTTGGCGTCGTTCTTCACGGTTCTGGCAGATACGCCCGTTTGGTTCCCAATGATGTCAGCAGTTTTTTCCACTGGAGGAACTGGGGGCAACTCTTGCCCCCCCATCCTCGAATGCTGATTTACTCCCACCGGGTTTCCAGTCACGCCCGCTTGAAACAGCCGATCCTTCACTGGGATGCGCTGAGCGATGTAAAGTTTGCCGCGGAGCAATGCTGCCGCATCCGGGGCCAGGTTTCGCCGACCCAGTTGGTTTTTGATGACCCAGTTCAGGGCATTTTCGCGCGTGCCGAAAACAAGCTCGGTCGTCTGGATCTCGTCGAGCCTTTCGAGCTCCTGCAAAATCTCGTATCGGTTGTGGCCGTCCACGAGGATCGTCTTTCCCTCGTGATTCCAGACAATCAGCGGCGAAATCAGCCCTTCGCGGTTTAGAGACTCTCGCAACAATCCACGTTCGCTGTCGGTGATGGGCGGGCAGAGAGTGTGGAATTCTTCGTCGATGGTGATGGTGTTCATAGTTTGATGAGGCGGAGTTCGAGGTGGGCAGCGATTTGGAGCAGGCGGGCCGCATCGGTGAGCATGTCCTTGGCAGCGACCAATGCGGCGCGTTCGTTCGTGTCGGGGATTGCCTCCGGTTCGATGTCGCCCTGATCGGCTCGGGCGAGAGTGAAAGCGGCTGCAAGGTGCGCCGAGAACGCGGCAACCCGTGGCGTGGCACGGAACACCCCGAGGAGCGTCCTCACCTGATCCTCGGTCAGAATGGCACGAAACTCGGCCGATTTTCCAAGCCGCCGGCGGATGTGCAATCGGCAACCCAGCATGCCCAGGTTCTCGCTGATGATGCGAATGACGGTTTGATGGTGGATCCCGCAGCCCGCCGCGATCGTGCGACTGTCCACGGTCATGTCTTTGCGGATGACGAGGTTCATTGCCGGTTGCACTGGAGGTTTTTGATCTGGCGTTCGAGGCGTTCGATGTCCCGCTTGCAGGCTTGGATGTCGAACCAGATCTCGACGGACTTGTTCAGGATAAGGAAGAGGCACATCCCGGTTGAGAGGATGCCGATGAAGGTGAGGAGCAGGTTGATTGATGTCATTTGATGGATGTGTTGAGTTGGTTGATGATGGAAAGGACGGGTTCGAAATCGCGGAGGAGTGCGGCGACTTGCTCGCGGGACCGGGACTTGATCCAGTCAGCGCCGCCGATTTGTCTCCACCAGCCGCAGATTCGGTTGATGGACGGGATGTGATTGGTGATGCCCTGCTCGGAGGGAGGGACGGAAAGTTCCTCGGGAGAGAGGACGCGACCGGAGGTAATGGACGCCCGGAGTCGCCGTACGCTGATCCGCTCGCCGGAATCCCCGGCTGCCGCAGTGTTGAGCCACTCGACCTGCTTGTCGGCGGCGAGTTTGGCCACGACTTTGTGGTGTTCCCACGAGAGAATGTCGTTACGCAACGACATCGGCACCCGCCGGCTGACGTAGGCGTAGTTTTTGAGGGTGGTCGGGTCGAGGCCGGTTGCAGCCTGGGTCGCCAAGTAGTTCGGGGCCGAAACCCTGATGTGGCGCGGGTCATTGTCTTCCAGGCCGGGGATGCAGGGCTGGACCGCGAACTTTTCCTCGCCGTAGATCATCCAGTCGCCGATGACGAACGCCATCGATTTGAGGGCACCGCCGATATTGGGAGCCATCGAACTCCATTCCTCGAATGTGAGGTCGGCGTTGAATCGCAGCCCGTTCGGGGTGATGGTCAGTTTTTCGTTGATTTGGGTGAGCATGAAAATTCCTGGTTGGCCCGGGCTCGGAGCTGGGCGGCCCGATACGACTTGCGCGCTGTCAACGAACGCATGGCCCGCGAAGGCGGGAGACTGAGGCGTTCAGAGAGTTCGACGCAGCGTTTCGAAACGGCCGCACGGGTGACGCCGTGGCGGGTGGCTATCTCGGACATCGAATCGCCGACGTAGGAGAGGCCGGACACAATCGCCAGGCATTCGACGGTGAGCGAACGGTTCTGCATGCCGAGGATTTCGCCGATGAGTCGGCGCACGATGTCCCAGAGCGCCTCGTCGGTCAGAGTGTCGTTGTGCTTTGGCGCGGGCGGCGGGTCGATGGCTTCCGCAATATCGAAGTCGTCAGAGGCGACCGGGGATTCGGCGATGTCCACGGTGAGGCCGCAGTGGGATGCCGGTTGGTCGTCCATGCACGGAGCCGCCAGCCCCTCGGCCTCGAACCGGGCACGTTCCTTCGGCGAAAGCCCGGCGATCCAGGATTCGTATTCCCGCTTGTAGCGGGCGTTCTTGACCGATTGGGATGCGGCGTAGTCGTTGCTCATTTTTCGCTCCAGCGTTCGCAGACGCCTGCTTCCACCTCGATGGGCACCTGGGGGAAGAGGTCGGTCATGGCGGAGATCATCGATTCCCGGACCAACGCACAGACCACCTCGGCATCCGCCTCCGGAGATTCCACGATCACTTCGTCATGCACGGTGCTGATGAGGCGGGCACCGGCCGGGAGCCGGGAGGCGATGAGCACGAGGGCGCGTTTCATGCCGTCCGCGCAGCCGCCCTGGACCGGGGTGTTGACCAATGCCGTGAACCGTTGCCACGCATCGGCGTCCTTCGGGATCAGACGACGGCGGCCGAGCACGGTTCTCACCTCCCCCACGCCGCGCTCTGCGATGTTGTGGCTCTCGCCGTGCCATTGCCGCAGAGCGCCGTAGGTGCGGAAGAATGCCCGGCGGATTTCCTCAGCTTCGTCCTCCTCCAGAGTCACGCCATAGGAAGATGCCGCGTAACGCACGAGGCCCTTGGCGGACTGGCCGTAGAGCAAACCGAAATTTGAGCTTTTCGCGATCTGCCGGTCCTCCTTCGTCACCTCCCCAATCGGCTTCCCGAGAACGGTGGCGGCGGTGAGTTTGTGGAGGTCGTCGCCGCGCCGGTAGGCTTCGATCATCTTCGCCTCCCCCGCAATCGCAGCCGCGGCCCGGAGTTCGATCTGGGAATAGTCGGCGACGATCAGCCGGGAGCCAGTTGGCGCGAGGAAGCATTCCCGGAGTTCGCCCCGTCCGACATTTTGCAGGTTCGGGGATTTGCTCGAGAACCTGCCGGTGTCGGTGCCGGTCGGCTCGAAACGCCCGTGGATCCGCCCGTCGCTCTCGATGCAATCAATGAGGCTCTCGGCCTGTTGAGCAGACTTTTCCGCTCCCCGCAACGCGAGGATCGCAGGGATGATCGCCCCATCGTCTGATGCCTTGAGCGTTTCCTCGTTCGTGTTCGCGACCTCGATGCCTGCGCGGGAGAGTGCCGCTTTGAGTTGGTCCGGGCTGCCGGGGTTGAGCGATGGCGCATTGAGGAGGACGCGCAGTTCGTCGGCCTTCGCCTTGGTCGTTTCCCTGGAGGCATCCCGGATCGCCTGCAGCCGGGGTTTGTCCATTGCGATCCCTGCCTCCTCCATGGCGACGATGGCCGGGAGCAGTTCCATTTCGAGCGTCCGCACCGTTTCGAGATCCGCCCCGCCGAGTTCCGCATCCAACCGACCAGCCAGATCGTGAAGATGCGCCACGTCCCGGGCAGCATAGGCGAACTGGTCGTCGGTGAGGAACATGCCGCCCCAGTCGGACCGGGATTGATCGGCTGCCGGGGCGATCCCGAGGAAACGCTCCAAACATTGGTCCAGGTTGTTGCCGGGCTTCGTGCCGGCTGAGAGCAGGCGGGCGGCAGTGAGCGTGCAGAACACCTTCTTCGGACGGACCGCGCATTTGACCACCAACCAGAGCAGATCGAATTTCGCATTGTGGGCGATCACCTCGACCGCCTCGATGGCGCGGCCCAACTCGCCCAGGTCGTAGCCGGTCGCCTGGAGGTCGATCAGCCAGGGGCTGGAACCCGCCACACGGAGCGAGAGGAGGCGGATGTCGCCGCGCCACGGGTTGAGTCCGCCCTTCTTGCCGCTGCCGAACGTCTCGATGTCCAGCGCCACCGAACCAGCGGCGGTGATCGCGGTGGCGATTTCGGGGAACCGCTCCCGAGACGCTTCCACTTTCGGGAGTTCGGACGCCACGGACGGGTTTCGAGTCGCATCCGGCTGGGAGAGAAAATTATTTTCCAGAGCAGAGGCTCTTAATTTTTTCTTCTCGCGTACCCGCGAGGGTTTTGGAAATACGTCCGTGCCGTCCGTAGAGGGTGTTTTTGGCTGTTTTTGGCACTTTTCGGTGGTCAGCGGAAAAATGACGCGCTGAGGGCGCGGTGAGCGAGATGACCCGTCCGAGCCGTCCGAGCCGTCCGGGGAGGAGCGCTGGGAGGGTGGCATAAACCGCTTTTCGAAGGCGGCTGTGTCGATGAGGCCGAGGAAGATGCCTGGAGTATTATTCATGGTTGGTCGGTTGGTTCGGTGAGGCAGACGCCCATGTAGCCGCGCCGCTGGGAGGAGCCTCGTTTGATGTCGTTTCGCTTGGCGGCCCGGTGGATCTCCATCATGAGCGGGCCGAGGTTGCGTTCGGCTTGGGCCTTGGTGAGGGCGACCCAGCCGAGCTTGGCGCAGTAGTTTTCGTATTCGGCGACGAGCTCATCCACGGTGAGCGAAGCTGCGGGGTCGCGCACGATGCGCAGGCCGATGAATGCCCGGAGGGAGTCGCTCTCGGCCAGCATGTCATCGACCCGCTGTTGCTGCTCTTTGGAGAGCGGCCAGCCGGTGCCCTCGCGGGCGAATTTGGCGAGGCGGATTGCGCCGAGGATGAACCAGTTGAGGATGCCGCTGGCCTCCTCGGCCATGAGGATACGGTCGAGGTCCGGTGTGCATTTGAGCGGTTTGGTCAGAAACGGGATGATGAGAAGGCGGCGGTGCCAGGCGCTTTCGTCGCCGTCGAGCTGGACGCGGAGCCGGTCGTTGCAGGTGATGAGGAGGTTGTGGTCGCCGTTGAGATGGCGCTTGCGGCCGCCCTTGAATTCGAGGGTGAGCGGGTCGCCACCGGTGAGCGCCTTGATCACCTTTGCCCCGGCGCAAGAGAGAAAGTCACCGGGCACATCCGAGCCCACGAGCAGGCTCACCTGGTCGAGGTCATCGAGCTCGAAGCGGTCGCCGAGAAGCCGGGTGCGGAGCTGCTTCACGTTCTGGCTGCCGATGATGTGGCCGATGATCCGGCCGATGGTGCCTTTGCCAGCGCCGCCGATGCCGGTGAGGATGAGCATTTTCTGCCAGTTGTTGCGGCCGGTGAGGTAGAGTCCGCCCGCGAGTTGGAGGAGGTAGGCGTCCTCTTCGCTCATGGAGGCGTAGATGAGTTCTTCCAAGAATCTCGGGCAGTCGGCGTCCGGGTCGAAAGCAACCTGGCATTGGCTCAGGCTGAAGTAATGGGGCGAGAACCCGTGGATCTGCGGAGGATCGAAATCCAGATGGATCATGCAGTTTTGCAGATGGATGATGTTCTCGAATTTGCGGAACGGCTCGCGCCTTTCGGAGGCCGCCCGCAGGATCGTGAGCATGTGGGTGAGGCGGTCACCGGTGCGCCCGGTTTCCAGGAGCGGCTGGTTGAGGAGGCGGGCGTATTCGAGCATCCAAGCGGCGATGTCGGCGCGGATCGTGGCGTCCGTCTGCCAGCGCCAGATCCCGAACTCGGGCACGTAGGAGTAGAACTGGTTGTTGTGGGGCTCGAAGAGGACGAGGTTCTCGAAGGCGAACCGGGCGACCCAGTAGTGGGGGTTGAAGTCGGCGACCTCGCGCTCGCCGTCGCTCTTGGTCCGGAAGTAGAATGGCTCGCCATTCTGGGTGATGAGGGTTTCTTCGGCCCCTTCGATCGGCAGGCCCCAAGCGGAGTAGATGCCTTCCTTTTTGAGCGCCTCGGCGGCGAACTTTCCGCGCAGCCGCGCACAGTGCCGCTCGATGATGCCGGGGTGGTTGGCTTCGAGCCACAATACGGCATCTTCCTGGGTGCGAGCGACGCAATGGGAGTGGAAGCAACTGAAAGCCGCCGTTTTCTCGAAGACAATCGTCGAGCTGTTGGCTTCGTCCCAATCCTTGCCTTCGTCGCCGTGAGTGTCGGCCCACGGGCACTTGACCGCCCATTTTCCGTCGTCGGGATTGAGGCATTCGCCCAGGAGCCCCGCTTCCCGAAAAGCAGCCACTATGTCGAGGGTATGCAGGTCGCCCTTGAATGCATCCCACCAGGGCTTTTCCTTTTTCTTCGCCTTGCCGGCCAACTCGGGCAGCGGGAACACCGTGGCCGCCGGGTTCACAAAAAGATCGGGGTCGTAGGAGACGAAGCAGAGCCGGGTCTGTTCCTTGACCTGCGGGTCGTGTTTGAGGCCATGGACGCGGGAAAAATACTCGACCGCCGCAGCCACGCTGTCGTCGTGCCGGAATCCGTCGATCCGCAGGAGAACCTTCAGGCCGTCGCCGCTTGGGGAGGTGAATGCGGCGGCCACATGGGGATCGCCAACCACCTTGCTCCGGGCGTCGGCGAGCGTGCCGTTGAGTCCGTCGAAGTCGATCTGGAGGAGGTTGCTGTGCTTGAGGAGGCGTTTCCGGTCGGCGGTCGTGCCGGACACACAGAACGCCGGAAGCTTCGTTTTTTCACGGTCGTAGGCCGTCTTGCCATCTCGCCCGAGGATGCGCCGGAGGTTGTCGATCTGGGCGCGGAACTCGCCGGTCTTGATCGCCTCGAGGATGGAGGCCACCGTGTCCACCGCCGGGCAGTCGGGGGACATGGCGTTCGGAAAGGTCGTGACCTCGGCGGCGAAAATTGGGGGGACAGACGATGCGCCTTGGGGGGACAAGGTTTTGTCCCCCGAGGGGACCAATGTCCCCTGAGATTGAGGTGGCGGGGGGACATCGGGGGACGTGAAGTCAGTGCCTTTGTCCCCTGAGCCTTCATTTGAGGGGACGCTTGTCCCCTGAGATTGTTGATCCGGGGGGACGCCGGGGGACACGCAATCTCCGTTTTTGTCCCCCGAGGGGACGGATGTCCCCTGAGTTGTCCCCTCAACCTGTGACCAACCACCCCGCGAGGCCCGCTTTTTTACAGTTTCGGGATTCAGACCGAAGCGCTCGGCCGTCAGTTTGTAGCTGCGGGTCGCGACGTAGGTGGCTTTGACGGATTCCCAGTCCATGCTCAGGCGATCCCCTCAAAGGTGAGTTGTGTGACGCCCAGGTTGGCGGCTGCTTGTCCCTGTGCGTCGATGCGCAGGTAGTAAGAGGGCGGGTTGACGTGCTCGCGCTGCCCCACGTCGTAATAGAGATCAACGCTCGGGTCCACCCAGAGGAGAATTGGCCGCACACGACCGACTTCACGGTAGATGCCGATGAACAATTCCCCTTTCCCTGGTTCCCGGAACCGAGGGTTTGCGTATTCAAGCGGGAAGATCCAGTCGGAGAGATCGCGGACGAGCGTCTTTTCCGGATCCATGTAATAGACGTGGCCGGCTTTGTTGAACTCGCCCTCCATCGTGACCCGGTGGTATTCGCAGTCGAGCTGGTGCTGGAGCTCGCCCATCTGATTGTTGAGCTTGTCGATCTGACGGCTGATCCGGTGCGCTTTCGGGAACCGTCGCCAGACTGTGTTGGCAAAATCGTCGAACCGCAGCCGCACGGCACGAAATGCCACGGCAAGGCTCAGGTGGGCTTTGTGGTCCGGGATGCGCTTAGCCATTGTGGTGAGCTGCTGCGGGTTTGAAAATTTCCTCCAGCACCTCTGCCGGGTAGCTGTTGACCTCGCCGAAGAGTTCATCGCGGGCGCGGCCGGTTCGGATGCCATGCGACCGGCAGAACTCGGAAGCCTGCTTGCCAATCGATTTTGCATCGGAAAGGCAGAGGCGAATCCCAAGAATATTGGTGTAGCCGCGCACGGTGTAAAAATTGGTGTTGGCGCTGTTGAAGGAATTCGCCTGGATGGCGAGGGCTTCGACGCGGGCGAGGCGGTTTTCCTGTTCGCGCATGGCTTTGATGAGCGCCTCCGCGTGGTCGAGCGCGGATCCGCCGCCGGCAGGGGAAGGAGTTTGGTAGCCGCCGGTGCGCCGGATTGCGGGAAGCAGTTCACCGGTAACCCATCTCCGAAACGAATGTGCTGTTGTCCCGGGAATTATGGCATCCCGGCAGCGCAAGATCAGCGTGTAGAGACCAGATTCCGTGATGACGGTCATTTCCTGCTTCCCGCCGGGGGTGTCGGTTGAGGCGACACCCTTTTCATCATCATCGAGCTTGCCGACGGCATCGCGCGAGTTTGCTATTTCCAGCACGGCGCACACGTCGGCGGCGCAGAAGAGAGGGTTGTCGGAAGTTCCAGCCACACGCACTTGGCGTTTCTGGAAGGTGAAGATCGGAGTGAGCGTCATAGTGTGAATTGGTGGATGTCAAATGGGGCGGAGCTCAGGCTTTTTTCTCCAGCCAACCGCTGGCGGTTCTCCAGACCTCGAAGGCTTTGCTGGTCTTGACTACCGCATGCACGATGCCTCCGCGCAGGAGGTCGGAGCAGAGGCTTTCGACCATCCAGTATTCGCGTTTGCCGTAGGGACCGGCGAGTGGACGAAGCCCGCGTTTCAAGGCTTCAGTTTTTGTCATGGTGCCGTTGGCGCCTTGTTTTTGTGGTTTGGTGGGTTTGGTTCTCATTTGGAAATACTCTTGGATGCGCGTTCGATGTCGCGGACCTGGGCGCTGAGTGCCCGGAATGCAAAGTCGGCGGCGGCGGCGACCGTGCCGGCGAACACGAACGGGCAGTAGCGGATGGTCCACGAGGCGACGGTCCCGACGATGGCGTTCCGGTGAAGCCCCCTTGCCGCGATCATCACGTCCGTGATACCGCCTTCGCAGACAACGATGAACCGTCCGCAATACCGGGACCGCTTTAGCTCGCGCTCGAAGCGTTCGCGGGACGCGCCGATGCATCCGGCAAGGTCGCCCGGAGTCTTTCGCTCGATGACAACCCCGTCGGGCAGGCAGGAGAGTGCGACGTCGCCGGTTTCGAGTGTGCCGCTCTCAAATGTCCAGCCTTCCGGGAGGAATTGTTCCCATGGGTGCGGACTCGGTTCGCGTGTATCGAAGATGACGTTCATTTTGAGTGGAGGTAAAATGCAACCGCTGCGTTGCTCACATAGATCCCCGAGAACCAGCTCTTGAGGTGGAGGCCGGAAAGTGTGCGGACGCGGGAGAGGGCTACGTATGCCTGGCCGGGTTCGCGGGCGGCCCGCACGTCGATATAGGCGGAGTCGAGTGTAAGTGATTGCGAGCGGTGTACGGTGATCGCGCTCGCGAGGCGGAGGGGAAATTGCGTGAATGTGGCGCTTGTCTTGTCCTTCGAGTCGAACTGCCACTTGAACGGCTCGACGGTCATGATGCGGCCGTTGGACTCGACGTGGATCCGGCGGGAGCCGAGGTCGGTGACAA
>JBAXXX010000096.1:0-14401 GCA_037127695.1 Verrucomicrobiia bacterium
CACGGGTCGCGTGGAGGGCGTCTTCGACGCGGGCTTTCTTTTCCTTCATCTCGGTCTCGGTGGCTGCTCCGACGTTGATGACGGCGACACCGCCCGCGAGCTTGGCGAGGCGCTCCTGGAGCTTCTCGCGGTCGTAATCGCTGGTGGTCTCTTCGATCTGGCGGCGGATCTGGCTGACCCGGCCCTGGATGTCAGAGCTCTTGCCTTCGCCTTCGATGATCGTGGTGTTCTCTTTGTCCACTGTGACGCGCTTCGCGCGGCCGAGGTCTTCGAGGCCAACGTTTTCGAGCTTGATGCCGAGGTCTTCGCTGAGGAGCTTGCCGCCGGTGAGGACAGCAATGTCTTCAAGCATGGACTTGCGGCGGTCGCCGAAGCCCGGAGCCTTGACGGCTGCAACCTGGAGCGTGCCGCGGAGCTTGTTCACGACGAGGGTCGCGAGCGCTTCGCCTTCCACGTCCTCGGCGATGATCAGGAACGGCTTGCCGCTCTTGGCGATCTTCTCGAGAAGCGGGAGCAGATCCTTGAGGCTGCTGATCTTCTTCTCGTGGATGAGGATGTAGGCGTTGTCAAACGAGACCTCGAGGCTCTCGGCATTCGTTACGAAATAGGGCGAGAGATAGCCCTTGTCGAACTGCATGCCCTCGACCACGTCGAGCGTGGTTTCGATGCTCTTGGCTTCCTCCACCGTGATCGTGCCGTCCTTGCCGACCTTGTCCATCGCGTCGGCGATGATCTGGCCGATCGTGCCGTCCCAGTTGGCAGAAACCGTCGCAACCTGCGCGATTTCCGAGCTGTCCTTGACCTTCTTGGAGATCCTTGCAATCTCGTCGGTGATCGCCGAAACGGCTTTTGTGATGCCCCGCTGGAGGCTGGTCGGGTTGGCCCCGGCGGTCACGTTCTTGAGGCCCTCGCGATAGATCGCTTCGGCCAGGACGGTCGCTGTGGTCGTGCCGTCTCCGGCGATGTCGCTGGTCTTGCTCGCGACTTCGCGGACGAGCTGGGCACCCATGTTTTCGTATGGGCATTCGAGCTCGATTTCCTTGGCGACGGTGACGCCGTCCTTGGTGATCGTCGGGCTGCCGAATTTTTTGTCGAGGATGACGTTGCGCCCCGACGGCCCGAGGGTCGCCTTGACGGCTTTCGCCAGTTTCTCGACGCCGCGGAGAAGCGACTGCCGTGCCGCTTCGTCGAATTGGAGTTGTTTAGCTGCCATATATTAGTTTTTCAGTATTTCTGTGTTCAGTTTTCAGTAGGTGCCAGTGGCGGCTTAGCCGATGATGCCGAGGATGTCGTCCTCGCGCATGATCAGATAGGTTTCTCCGTCCACTTTGACTTCGGTTCCGCCGTATTTCGAGATGAGGACTTTGTCCCCTTTCTTGACGGTGAACGGGATCAGCTTGCCCTCATCGTCACGCTTTCCCGTGCCGACGGCGACAATCTGCCCTTCCTGCGGTTTCTCTTTGGCGGTATCAGGAATGATGATTCCGCCTTTTTTGACTTCCTTCTCTTCGAGCGCCTGCACGAGCACGCGGTCTCCAAGAGGCTTGATATTTACGTTGGCCATGTTGGTTTTTGGTTTTGTTGGTTTTTAACAGGCTCCCGGACCGGCTTGTGCCGGACCGGGGCGGTTTGTTAAAGTGTGTTTATTTTTTCTTGTCCTCGTCCACCATTTCGAACTCCGCGTCCACGACGTCGGCGTCCTTCTTCGGCGGTTCGGCGGCCGGGTGGGGTCCGCTTTCCGGGCCCGCCTTGGCGGATGCGTTCTTATAGAGGTCGGCGCTGATCTCCTGGAATTTTGCCTGGAGATCGTCGTAGCCGGACTTGATGGCATCGATGTCGGTGCCTTTGAGGGATTCCCGAAGCTTCTCGATCGCATCCTCCACGTCTTTTTTCTTGGCTCCGTCGATCTTGTCGCCGAGGTCTTTGAGCTGCTTTTCGCACTGGTAGGCGAGGGTGTCCGCGTTGTTGCGGATCTCGATGCCTTCCTTCGCCTTCTTGTCCTCATCGGCGTGCATTTCCGCCTCCTTCTGCATCCGGTCGACCTCCTCCTTGCTCAGCCCGCTGGATCCGGTGATCGAAATCTTCTGCTCTTTTCCTGTCCCGAGGTCCTTGGCCGAGACATTGAGGATGCCGTCGGCATTGATGTCGAACGTGACTTCGATCTGCGGAACACCGCGCGGTGCTGGCGGGATCCCATCGAGATGGAATGTCCCGAGATTCTTGTTGTCCCGGCTGAGCGGGCGCTCTCCCTGCAGAACCTTGATTTCGACTCCTGGCTGGCTGTCGCTATAGGTAGAAAAGACGTTTGACTTCTTGGTCGGGATCGTCGTGTTGCGCGGGATCATTGGCGTGGCGATCCCTCCGGCCGTCTCGATGGCGAGCGTGAGCGGGGTGACGTCGAGCAATAGGACATCCTTGACGTCGCCGCGGAGGACCCCGCCTTGGATGGCGGCGCCGACCGCAACAACCTCATCCGGGTTCACCCCCTTGTGCGGCTCCTTCCCGATCATTTCGCGGGCGGTGTCCACGACCTTCGGCATGCGGGTCATCCCGCCGACGAGCACCAGCTCATCCACGTCGCTCTTGGACCACTTCGCATCGCCAAGGCAGGATTTGACAGGCTGGATCGTCCGTTCGAAAAGATCGTCCGTGAGCTGCTCGAGCTTCGAGCGCGTCAGCTTTTTTTGGATGTGCTTCGGCCCGGTCGCGTCCGCCGTGACGAACGGCAGGTTGAGCTCATACTCCTGGGTCGACGACAGGGCGATCTTTGCTTTCTCTGCCTCCTCCTTGATCCGCTGGACGGCGTCGGCCTGCTTGGAAAGATCAATCCCGGAGTCGTTTTTGAAATCGCCGATGATCCAGTCCATGAGGCGGTTGTCCCAGTCATCGCCCCCGAGGTGGGTGTCTCCGTTCGTTGAGGACACATGAAAAACCCCGTCGCCGATCTCCAAGGCGGAAATGTCAAACGTTCCGCCGCCCAAATCGTATACCGCAATTTTCTCGTCAGCCTTTTTGTCGAGCCCGTAGGCCAGAGAAGCCGCCGTGGGCTCGTTGATGATCCTCTTGACGTCGAGCCCGGCGATCTTACCGGCATCCTTCGTCGCGTTCCTCTGCGAGTCGTTGAAATACGCAGGGACCGTGATGACCGCCTCGGTGATCTTCTCTCCAAGCTTGGCTTCGGCATCTGCCTTGAGCTTTGCAAGGATCATCGCCGAGATCTCCGGCGGCGAGAAAGTCTTCGGCTTTCCGTCAATCTCCACCTGGATATGAGCGTCCCCGTTCGCCGCTTTCACGAGCTTGTATGGAACCCGGTGCTCCTCCGCGCGAACCTCATCAAACTTGCGCCCCATGAAGCGCTTGACAGAAAAGATCGTGTTCGCGGGGTTCGTGATTGCCTGGCGCTTTGCCGCCTGGCCGACGAGCCGCTCGCCCGACTTCGAGAAGGCCACGACCGATGGAGTCGTGCGGGCCCCCTCAGAATTTTCCAGAACAACCGGCTCCCCACCCTCCATGACCGCCATGCACGAGTTCGTGGTTCCCAAATCAATGCCTAAAATTTTTGCCATAAATATAAAATTTTCCCGAATCAAATAGCAATTCGCATGCCGAGGAGAAAATAAATAGCTATCATCCTGTCGCGCAGCAATTTATCAATATCCACCCTCCAGCGTTTAAGGTGGAAGCTGAGCCATATTGGCGCGTTATGCAATCTATTCCGCGCCACTTGCGCCATTTTGGCGCAATACGGCAAGGTGAGCTTGCAAGGGGGACGTTATTTCTTGCGAAGGCAGAATCTTCGCGGAACGAGTGCCGGCTTACCCCGAGGGGAAAGGGATTGCGCTCACCTGCCCTCAGCGGACTCTGCAGGCGATTTAACAATCCGCGAGGAGTGCCTGTCGATTTTGACCGGAAGCGAGGAGTTGCCTGGAGCCAGGAGAAAAGATTTTTGCCAGTAGAGGACGGCTTCGGAGGATTTTTCGAGCTTTTCATAGGCATCGCCGATGTGCTCGAAGACGACCGGGTCGGGCTCTCCTTGGAGCACGGCTGCCGCGCGGAGAAGCTCGTGGAGGGAATCCTCGTAGCGGCCCTGACGGAAAAGCGCCCAGCCCAGGCTGTCGAGGTAGGCCCCATTTTCCGGATCCGCCTCGAGGGCCCGCCGGATCAACTGCTCGGCTTCGGCGAGGTTCTCCCCGCGTTCCGCCCACATGTAGCCAAGGTAATTGCACGCGCGGGCGGAGTTTAAAGGATCGAGCTCGATGGATTTCTTGAAAAGCTCCGATGCGGTGCCGAACCGTCCGGCGCGTTCAGCGGCGATCCCGTAGCTGAAAAAGAATTCCGCATCCAGGAGATCCGGCCGGATCCCGCCTGCCTCGACCAGGATCCGCTCAAAGATTTTGATCGCCTCGACCGGCTGTCCGAGGCAAGTCATGGCGAGCGCCCTGAAGAGCAAAAACTCGGTAATTGCCGGGAATTGTTTGATGGCGTCCTCTGCGGCCTTGAGCGCTCCGGAGCCGTCATTGATGGCCAGGCTGAGGCGGATGATCCGGTCGTGGCGGCGAGGGTCCGGCGGGGCGATGAGCAGCGCCTGGCGCATGTTTGCCAGGGCGGAAGAGAAGTTTCCGGCGCGGAAATAAAGGTCGGCGAGCTGGTCATATGCCCGGAGGTCGAGGGGGTCTGCCCGGAGGATTTCCTGCAGTGTGCTGGCGGCTTCGTCGGTCTTTCCGGTTTGGAGCAGGGCAGCGGCCAGGCGATCCCTTACTCCCGGCAGCGAGGGGCGCAGGGCGAGCGCCAATTGAAAGAGCGGGACCGCCCGCTCGGGGCGGTTGGCGAGCAGAAAGCAGCCGGCAGCACGGACGAGCGGTTCCGGGCGATCCCCTGCCGCCGCCTGCGCGTGGTTGAGGAGCTGCTCGAGCGCAGGCGAATCCGGGGGCGCCGGTTCGCGGAGGCGCAGCTCCGCGAGGTCGAGCCAGAAATCCGCCGGCGGAGAGGGCCGCTTGAGCGCCTTCGAAAAGAGGGCTTCCCTCTTCGCGCTTTGGCCGCCGGCCCTGTAAATTTCGTAGAGGATCTGGTAGGGGGCGGAGTCGTCCGGGCAGGCGGCCAGGGCCTGGGAGGCAAACTTCTCCGCAAGGTCCGGCTTCGCAAGCTGCCGGAGGTAGATCCCTGCGAGGGCGACCTGAGGTTCCGCGCGTTTCGTTGCGGACTTGGCGGCATCCTTGAGGACGGAGATCGCTTCCGGAACGTCCCCTCGCCTCAGGTATTGGCGCGCGACATCCATCGCCAAGTCGGTGAACCCGGGATCGAGGGCGAGCACCTCCCGCTTCGATGCCAATGCCCGGTCTGGACCGTGCGACTCCTCCTCAAAAACCGCCTCTAAAAATCTGGCGATGCAAGCGGCCCGGCGCTCCGAGCCCGCGCTCAAAACCGTTTCTTTTGTTTGCGGGAGGATCTCCGGAAGGATCATGTCGGCCTCGAGCGCACGGGCGGCGGCGGCGGAAAGAAAAACCAGGGCTGCCGCTCTGGCGATGATCCTGCACGCTCTCATGGCAGGACAGCAAACCAACTGCCAGGGCGCTTGGCGAGGCATCCCCTCGCGGCCGCGCCTTCCAAAAAGAAGCGGCGATGCGCGGCGATCCCGCCGCCAGCCGATCCGCATCCGTTCCTCATAGTGAAGATAAGCATCGCCGATCCTGCCCGCGGCGCAAGGGCAAGATTTTTCGTTTTTACGGGGCGAGCCTTGAGATCTTCCAGCCGGAACCTTCGCGCCTGTAGAAAAACCTGTCATGGAGGCGGTCGTGCCCGCCCTGCCAGAACTCGACCGACTCGGGCACGATCCGGTATCCGCCCCACCCTTCGGGCTTGGGGATTTCGCCGTTGGCAAACCTCCGCTTGAGCTCGTCAAATTTGGCGAGAAGGATCTGGCGGGATGGGATCACGTCGCTCTGGTCGGAGACCCAGGCCCCGAGCCGGCTTCCGAACGGACGGCTCAGGAAATAGGCCAGCGACTCGGCAACAGAGATTTTTTCGACCGGTCCGGCGACCTCGACCTGGCGGGCGAGCGCGACCCATGGGAAGAGGGCTGCCGCCCGTGGATTTTCCGCGATCTGGCGGGCCTTCCTGCTTCCGTAGTTGGTGAAGAAAACAAACCCCCTGTTGTCGTAGGCTTTCAGGAGGACCGTGCGGCAGGAGACGTGCCCTGAGGCATCGGAGGTGCCGAGCGACATGGCGTTCGGCTCGGGGATGCCCGACTCGCGGGCGTCCTCGAACCACGCACGGAATTGCGCTATCGGATCCGGGCTGAGGTCGGCCTCCATGAGAGGGGGCCGATCGTAATCCTGGCGGAGGTGGTGGATGGCATCGGACATGGGGATACTGCTACGAGGAATGTGGGCGGCAGGAAACAGGATTTTTGCGAACTGGCACCGGGAGGGAATCGGAGTATATTTTTCAGGCACATGGACATCATCAAGATTCGCGAGCAGTTCCCGTTCCTGCGGGAGAAGGTTAACGGTCATCCGCTCGTCTATCTGGACAATGCGGCAAGCACGCAGAAGCCGGACCGTGTGATCTGCCGGATGAGCCGGTTTTTGGAGAGCGAGTATGCGAATGTCCACCGGGGGATCCACCTCCTGAGCGAGCGGGCGACGGCGGCGTACGAGGGGGCGCGCGACGGGCTTGCAAGGCTGCTGAATGCGGCCCGGCCGGAGGAGGTCGCCTTCACTCGAGGAACCACCGAAGCGGTCAACCTTTTGGCCAATTCCTGGGGGCGGGCGAACCTCGGCCCCGGAGATGTGATCCTCCTCACCGAGATGGAGCACCACAGCAACCTTCTTCCCTGGATGCACATCGCGAAGGAAACCGGCGCGCGCGTGGATTTTGTCCCCGTGCTGGAAAATGGCGCGGCCCTGGATTTCGATGCGGCGAGGCACCTCCTGCAGAAGCGGCCGAAGCTCTTTGCCTTCGTGCATGTGCCCAACACTCTCGGGTTGGAAAACCCCGTCAAGGATCTCTGCCTCCTGGCTCGGGAGGCGGGAGTGACGACGTTTGTGGACGGGGCGCAGAGCGTTGGGCACCAGCCGGTGGACGTGCGGGATCTCGGCTGCGACTTCCTGGCCTGCTCGTCGCACAAGATGTGCGGGCCGAGCGGGATTGGCGCGCTGTGGGGCCGCATGGAGCTCCTGTCTGCGATGCCCCCCTGGCAGTATGGCGGCGAGATGGTGGACCGTGCGTATTTTGACAGGCCAGCCACATTCCGCGAGCCTCCCGCAAGGTTTGAGGCAGGAACCCCGCCGATCGTCGAGGCCGCCGGGTGGGCGGAGGCGATCCGGTTCCTTACGGAGACCGGGCTGGAAGACATCCGGGAACATTCTGTGGCGCTGGCCAATCTCGCTGCCACCCAGCTTCGCGAGATTGACGGGCTGAGGATCTTCGGCCCTGACGTCCGGCAGGCCGGGATCCTCGCGTTCTCGATAGAGGGAGTGCATGCGCACGATGTGGCATTCTTCGCCAACGAGCGCGGCCTGGCCCTGCGCGCCGGGCACCACTGCGCGCAGCCGCTCATGCGGAAGCTCGGGAGCCCATCGTCAAGCCGCGCGAGCTTCTCCCTATATAATACCGAGCAGGACGTCGAATCATTGGTTGGCATCCTGCGGGAAGCCGTGGCATTTTTCCGGTGATGGATAACGAGCTCTACCAGGCAGTCCTCCTCCAGCACTCGAAGAAGCCGAGAAATTTCGGCCGGCTGGAAAATCCGACGCACGCGGCGGACGGGCATAACGCGCTCTGCGGCGACGAGATCTCGGTCGCTCTGCGCATCGAGGACGGCACGGTCGCCGAGGCAAAGTTCTCCGGCAGCGCGTGCGCGATCTGCACCGCCTCGGCATCCATGATGACAGGAGAAGTCAAGGGGCTCACCTGCAAGGCTGCCGAGCTGATGGCAGGGAACTTCCGCCTGCTGGCAAAGGACGGGCCCGGACCGGATGTTCCGGAGAGGCTGCAAGTCCTCGGAGGCGTCCACCAATTTCCCCAGCGCGTGAAATGTGCGGTCCTCCCGTGGGAGACCCTCGTCAGCGCGCTCAACAGCCCGGTCGCCTGAAGGTTTCCGCCTGCCCTCCCGCCTCCGCTCAGATTCTCAAGAAATGATGCTCCAGCCGGTTTCAAATCACACTCTGACCAGTGCGTTCTTCTCCCACGGTTCGGCGCAAGTCCGAAAAAACGGACATCGTTCGATCTCTTCCGAGCACCTCGCCAACGCGCTGCTGGAGTCTGCTGACGCCGCATTCAGCTTCCGCTTTTTTCTGAGCTACAGGAAGTCCAGCGGATTTTCAGTTTTTGGTTCTGATTTTTCCTTGAGGTTCTCGTTTCGGTAATCGCGGATCGAGATGATCTAACATGCGCAAGAAACGCCCGACGGTCGGCGGGATCTTCTAGGAATGCGGCCGCCAGATTGACCACGTGGGGATTCCATCGCAAACAGCCGGGCAGCGTCATGCTGCGGTCACGCAGGCCGAGAGAGTCGAGGATTTCCCGCTCGCTCGCTCGGTTTGGGTAAATCTGCTGGCAGTGGTCGACTGTTGTAGTGATATGGCGGCAGAGCGCCCGGAACAGAAAGAACGCATTGATATCCAAATCGGCAGCATACGGAGTTTTTGGCTGGCGGAAAGCTCCGTGAGTCCGCGTCAAAGCGCCCGGAATTTGCAGCAGACCAGGCAAAGGCGGCGGTTTAGGCGGGGGGGCGACGGAAAATGGAGGGGCGAAGGCATTAGGCGAAAATCCTCTCGCCCGGTGACGGGGGAACGAATACAAACTTCTGGCATGCAGGGGATCGCCCAAACCCGAGAATGAGAAGCCCGACAATTTCGATAACATTATAATTTTCCCCTCACGAAAATGCCTGCCCCAACCAATAATTCCGGCTTGCGCGACAACCACACCAGGGGAACCGTCGCCGACTTCCTTCGGGAAAAGTCCCTGGTCGGTTCTCAGCTTTCCATCGTGTCGGCCTATTTTACGATCTACGCCTACGACGCGCTCCAGGAAGAACTCGAGCGCATCGAGCATCTCGATTTCCTCTTCGGCGAGCCATCCTTCGTCAATCGTCTAGATCCGAACAAGACCGAGAAAAAAGCGTTCATCATTGACGCGGATGGCTTGGAGCTTTCCAACAAGCTCCAGCAGAAATGCGTTGCCAAGGAGTGCGCCGACTGGATTGAGCGCAAGGTGGACGTCAAGACCATCAAGCAGTCCAACCTTCTTCATGGAAAAATGTATCACGCCGCCACCGCTGGCGTGGAGGATGCCACCACCAGCGAAGCCCAGATGCACACAGCCCTGCAACACAACCTCTGGATCTTCGGCAACGAATACAGCCTCATGGCGAGCAATCGCCAACTCCAGACGATTGTAAAAGACTTCAGCGATAGAATCTACAAGGCCAAGGATGAGGCCGACCGGCCCGACCTTCTCCTCGCGGCCAATGTCGAGGACCGGCATCTTCTGGTCGAATTCAAACGACCGGCACTCACGATTGGCAGAGCCGCCGAGTCACAGGCTGTCATTTACGCCGATACATTGTCCGGCCAACTTGGCATCAGCCTGGACATTCTGATCTTCGGCGGCCAGGTGGACACAAAGCTTCAATCGGAATACTCCGGGAAACGCACGAAATTTCTGGCCTACCGCTCGGTCATATCTACCGCCCGCACCCAACTCGAATGGCTGCTATGGCAACTGAACGAAAAACCATGAGCCAAGAAATCACCCCATTTGAGCAAATCCGCCGCTTCAATCCGGCGGGCAATGAATTCTGGTCCAGCCGCGACTACGCCATCTTCCAAAACCACGGCTACATGGGCCTCTACGGTGGACTCGGGGCGCAGGACATCCACCGCCGCAAAGGGCTGAAGAAGAGCGAACAAATCCTCGACCACATGGGCAGCACCGAACTGGCCGCCAACCTCTTCCGCGCCACGCAAGCCGAGGACAAACTCCGCCGAGAAAAGACCACGGGCAAAGACAAAGCCAACCGCGCACACCGCGAAGTCGGAGCCAAAGTCCGTCAGACGATCAAAGAACTCGGCGGCACCATGCCCGAGGAACTGCCCACCGTGGAAAGCATCAAGAAACTGGAGTCCAAGGCGAAAAAGGCGCTCAAGAAAGGCAAGCCATGAACATCAATTGCGTGGCGTCACGAAATGGATTGACCATAGCCTCTCAGAAAACCATGAACGAGCTACCCATCCTATGAGACATTCCCCCAAAGGGCTGACACGATTATGATCACGAAAATCACGACCCAATACTTCAAGCGATTTGAAACGCAGGAGTTTCCGCTGGAGCCACTCACTCTGCTGGCCGGCCCGAACAACAGCGGAAAGTCAACCTTGCTCCAGGCTGCCATGGTTTGGAACCTAGGCATGCAGAAGTGGTGGGAGAAGAAAGGTCCCGGAAGCGGATCAAAGGCCAAGGACCGGCCCGGCGCGCCGATCACTCGGCAGGAATTTACGGCGTTACCGCTGCCGTCCATGGATCAGCTTTGGACAAATACCCATACCTCGCTCCGTAAAGATGAAGGCAAGCAGGGGGCACCCCGCCCTTTGGTCATCACGTTGCATGGTGTTAGCAAAGACGGGAGCAAATGGAATGTCGGCTTTGAATTTCGCTACAGCGGTCCCGAGCAAATTCATGCGAAACCAGTGGCAGCGGATCTGCCACACCTCGACCGGGCACGTGAAGAGATCAGCGTGATCTATGTTCCACCATTTTCCGGAATCGGCGTCAATGAAACCAGGCATGACCGCCCCTATCAGGACATGCTGGTTGGCCAGGGCAAAGCGGGTGACATCCTCCGGAATCTGCTGCTCGAAGTGGCTGAAGCTGGCGACGGAAAAGATTGGCAAAGGCTTGTGGAAATCGTTTCGGAAGTCTTTGGCTACCGCTTGCTCAGGCCTGCGTATGCTGGGGCACCCTACATTACCTGCCAATATCTGAAAGGCATACCGACGGGCAACGGCTTTGGCGGTCTCCCGCCCTTGGATGTTTCAACGACGGGCAGCGGGTTTCATCAGGTGCTGCTCATTCTGGCGTTCATGTTTGCACGACCCTCCAGCTTGATTCTGCTCGACGAACCCGATGCGCACCTCCATGTCCTCTTGCAAAAGCAGCTCTACGACATCCTCCGACGCTTGTGCCACGAGCGAAAGGGCCAGTTGCTGATCGCTACCCACTCCGAGGTTTTGATCGACAATACGAGCCCCGAGCAGATCGTTTCCTTCTATCGCGAGCCACACCCCTTGGCTTTGGATAGTGATCGCGATCAGGTTCGGGAGGCTCTGAAACGGGTCACTTCCTTGGAATTGCTTCTCGCGGAAAACGCCAAAGGCATTCTTTATCTGGAGGGCACCACCGACTTCGACCTGCTCAAGGCGTGGGCAACCGTTCTGGACCATCCGTTAAAGCAATGGTTCAGCCGCTTACCATTCTGGCACAACAACCAGGGGCGCAGTCCGAAAGAAGCCCGTGCGCATTTCTTCGCGCTCAAGGCCACCCAGCCAAATCTGAAGGCCGCGCTCTTGCTCGACGGAGACAACAGGAGTTTACCAGACCGCGAGATCACGGCGGACGGCCTGACCATTCTGCGATGGGAACGCTACGAGGCGGAAAGCTACCTCCTGCATCCGGCAAGCTTGGAGAGGTTCTTGAATGCAGAGAAAGAGCCCCTCTTCGCAAAACCAGCGATGGATTACCTGCGCGAACAACTACCCCCGTCGTTTTTTCATTCACCACTCGAAGTCAGTGCGTTTCTTCGTGCGGAACCAGCGAGCAAAACACTACTGCCGGAATTACTTACAAAAGCCGACGTCGGCATTTCGAAAAGTGATTATTTCCTCCTGGCCCGACAGATGAAGCGTGAGGAAGTGCCGCCTGAGGTCGAAGAAAAGCTGAATGCCATTCACGATTTGGTGTGTTCATGAGAAATCGGCGAGATGCCCTCCGCGACGAGCGACCGCACCGTCCCCAGCTACCCCATTGGGGATCACCGAAGTGCGAGCGCCGCCTCCGCGAGTGCGATGTCGCGGGGAAATGTGACTTTGAAATTCTGGCCGCCGTGGGAAACCGGTTTCGGGCGGTGCCCGGCGCGGATCATGGCGGAGATTTCATCTGTCAGGGCTTCGCCGGATTTGATCGCGAGGAGAAGCTCCGAGTATCCGGCCACCTGCGGGGTTTGCATCGCCCAGAGGCAGTCACGGGAAACCGTCTCGGCGAGAAGGCCTCCGGGCCCGGACCGGTGAAGCGTGTCTGCCACCGGCTCGGCGGCGGCTGCCGAACCCGATTCCGACGCCGCTGCGACAACCTCTGAGATGAGCGAGGGGGTGACCAGCGGGCGGGCGGCATCATGCACCGCCACGAGGGTCGGAGCAAATGCCTCGAGCGCCAAGAGCCCGTTCAGGACGGATTCCGCACGCTCTGCCCCGCCGGGAACAACCCGGCAGAATTTCGGAAACGCCGCCGCGACCGCCCCGAACTCGTCGAGGCGCGACTCCGGGCAGACAAGAGCGCACGGCCCGATGTGCGCACACGAACCGAAGGCGGCGAGCGACCAAGCCAGGAGCGGGCGGCCGCCGAGCGGGGCCATGATCTTGTCGAATCCCATCCGGCGGCTCGACCCGGCGGCTACGACCAGTCCAGATACGCGTTCCATGAGGCGCATCTTACCGCGCCACCAGGAAACTGCACTCCGGAATTTCCGCCCCCCCTCAATTTTCCACTCCCAGCAAGAAAGCCTCCAAGCAAAGCTCTTGGATGCCTGATTGATCCGCAGGTTCGCGAACTAAAACGTTGACATGCGTGGCTGTTTGGGCATTTACTCCCTTAATGGCAAAGCTGTCACTTCCGCGTCCGAAGGCGATTTTACGCGCCCAAATCATCAAGAGTTTGGCTCATCCTTCACGCATCCAGATGGTGGAAGCCCTCGGCTCTGGCGAAATGTGCGTGTGCGAGCTTGCGGAAGTTGTCGGGGCAGACACGTCCACGATTTCGAAGCATCTGGCATTGCTGAAATCCGCCGGGCTTGTGGCGGTGGAAAAGCGAGGGCTCAACCAGTATTACAGCCTGAAATGCAAATGTCTGGCCGCATTTTTTCAGTGTGTGGATGATATCAACGAGAAGAACTCGCTCGCTCTGCGGAAGGCGTGCGCGCTTTGAAACTCAACTGCGGGAAAGCCGTCCAAAATGATTTAAGATGAAAACCATGACCGTTTACGATCCAGCCATGTGCTGCGGCACCGGCATCTGCGGGCCAGACGTTGACCCGATTCTGGCCCAGGTTGCCGGGATGCTGGCGCAGCTCAAAGAGCGGGGGGTTCATGTGGAGCGTTTCAATCTGGCCCAACAACCAATGGCCTTCGTTCAGAACAGCGTGGTTCGGGAGCTGCTCAACCGCGAGGGGGTGGAGGTATTGCCGCTCACTTTTGTTGACGGGGCACTCACCCTCAAAGGCCAGTATCCGGACCAGGAAATGAGGGAGCAATGGATTCGCGAAAATGGTGCGACCCAGCCGGGAAGCGGATTTTCCTCGGCATCCAGCGCCGGCGGGTGTGGCTGCAGTCCCGCATCGGTGGGCGGCGAATAAATGCTCCGCTCCTCCAATGCTTGAATCCATGACAGAAGCATCTGCTCCCTGGCTGGACCATGCTCCGCTTTTCTGCTTTTTCACGGGCAAGGGGGGCGTTGGAAAAACCTCGCTGGCCTGCGCGTCGGCGGTTGCTTTGGCGGATTCGGGCAAGCGAGTCCTTCTCGTCGGCACCGACCCGGCGTCGAATCTCGACGAAGTGCTCGATGTCAGGCTCGAACGGCAACCCGCCTCGGTTCCTGCTGTATCTGGCTTATTTGCGATGAACATTGATCCTGCGGAAGCCGCTGCCGCCTACCGCGAAAAGATCATCGGCCCGATGCGCGGCATGCTCCCCGAGGCTGCCCTGCGCAGCATGGCGGAACAGCTCTCCGGCGCATGCACCATGGAAATCGCCGCCTTCGACGAATTCTCGCGCCTGCTTGGCGATCCTGATGCGGCGACTGGTTTCGACCATGTCATTTTCGACACCGCCCCCACCGGGCACACGCTGCGCTTGCTCGCGCTTCCGAAAGCGTGGACGGGATTCTTTGCCGACAACACCTCCGGCACTTCCTGCCTCGGCCCGCTGGCCGGATTGGACCAACAGCGCGCCATCTATGAGACCGCACTCGCCAGCCTCGCCGATGCAGCCCGCACCGTTGTCGTGCTGGTCAGCCGCGCACAGGCCGCTCCTCTCACCGAAGCGGCGCGCACCTCTGCGGAGCTGGGCCACCTCGGAATTTCGCCTCGTCAGCAGAATTTGTGTGAGCAAGGTGGCTCTGGCAGCTTTGC
>JBAXXX010000097.1:0-14325 GCA_037127695.1 Verrucomicrobiia bacterium
CCTCCCCTACGTGGCTTCTGGGACTTCAATGGGTGAGATCAGGATCTCTGAACTTCTGGCTAATCCAACCCGCCCAGAAACTGCTTGAGCTCGGGAGAAAGATCCGTCTCCCCGGGAGCTAGGAGAATGGAGTAGCCACCTTTCGGAGACTTGACGCTCCTGAGGCTGCCGGCATCAGGAAACTGGAAATACGATTTGCGGCTGCCAAGCTCGCCCCGGAACTTCACAAGTGAGATCTCTCGAAGGGCAAGCCCCGTCTCAAACCTGCCGGTGCGCGGCCAAGATGCGAGGAGGGCTGCGGCAACAAGCTTTTTGGGATCGGGAGGGAGCTGCCTTTGAAAGCTGGCGGCCAAGTCTCCGCTCCCGTAGATGCAAAGGAAGTCAGCGAACGGGATGGCGGCATCGCACCACTGGCCTTTGGGAAGGAACCTCCGGGCGTGATAAATGGCCAGGGAAAGACCCGGCATGCCCTTCAGCTTTTCAAAGGTCAAATTGCGGTCGTAGCCTTTCCCCGGACCGTTGCGGAGCTCTTGGGAAGCGAGGAATGGCTTCCAGTCGAATGGGCCGGTGGACTCATAGATCAGGAAGTCCACTGGCTGGCAGGGAACTGCCGGGATCATCAGGTGCATGGCTTCCGTATCTGCCTTGATGCGAAAGAGCAAGCCCTCGCCCTCTTGAGCGTCCGAAATCGCCACCCCGACAGCTCCGACCTCCTCGAGGAACAGCCCCTTGGCGCGAAGGATATTCCCAGCATCCCGATCGCTTGTTGCTATCTGAATCTCGGCGGGCGGGTGAGGAACCGGCTTCGCCTGGCTCCACGACAAGTCGAACTCCTTGCCGACATCTCCCACCAGGGCGGTGAAGGCCTTCTCACCATCTGCCGGCGACTTGAATTCCGCGAGGGTGGCAACCCGCACAACATCGCCTTCGGAGAACGCAGGAAATGGCCTGGCAATATCCTTTGTGACGATCTCCACATTCTTTATTTGCATCTCTCCGCCCGACCCCTTGAAAAGATAGAAGCGTGTCGGCTCCTGGGCCCATCGGGCATAGTAGATCCATGGGGCCTTTGTGCTGAAGCCGGAACGCCTGAAGTTCCGGAGGAGGCCGTCATGGAGGGAGAACTCCACCGTCCTCCATTCCGATCCGTCCTTCGAGGCATCGACGAAGACGGGCCGGAGAAAAACATCGCTGTTGCCGAAGTAGGCGGTGGGCCCGCCCATGCTGAAGATCATTTTGCCAGCGACCGCCTTCACCATCATGCGGATGGCATCGGCTTCAGGAGGAAAGTATTTCACTCCCAGGTAGAGGGTTTCAAGGTAGGGGCGCTTGAAGGGGATCTCCGGAGAAACCCGCAACGTCCAAAGCATCTCCCCATCGGGATTCCGAACGAGCTCCATGCTGCTGAACTGCCCGGCCATCTTCTTCTCCTCCGCAGTCCACTGCCAGGAAACCAACGGCTTGGCGGGAAACGGCACGAACCCCTCAAGATCCAGGTCGGTTCCCAACACCCTGCCGTCGAACCCGTAGCCAGACGCGACCGCAAGGAAAAACGCCAGCATAAAAAAGCCCGAACTGAGCCGCGCGAGCCCGAAAAATTCTTTCTGCGCAGGCCGGAAAAAATATTGCACTTGCAACATCGCCATTCTTCGGTAGGATCTAAACCCTCTTCCGCACGGTTGGCTCAGTGGTAGAGCACCTCACTGACACTGAGGGGGTCAGAGGTTCGAACCCTCTACCGTGCATTCCCCACCCGCAGATTCTCCGGTTGACCATGGCGATGGATTGCCCCGTCCGGTTCAGGAGCACAGGCATTCGCGCATCGTCTTGTAGCTTTTTTCAAGCGAGACGAAAGGGTCGCCCGGGCAGGTGTCTTGCTCGACGACGAACCACTCGCAACCCGCAGCATCGGCTGCGGCAACAATCGCAGGAAAATCGAGGTTTCCATATCCGATCTCCGCGTAGAACGGCTGGTTGTTGCTCCCAAAGCCGTAGTCTTTGCAGTGGAGAACGGGAAGTCGCCCGGCAGCCTTCTTGCACCACTCGACCGGGCTACCTCCTCCGAACTGAACCCAGTAAGTGTCGAGCTCGAACTGGAGGTTTTTCGGGGATGTCGCCCGCGCGATGTAGTCCATCAGGGTTTCCCCGCCGATGCGCAGAAATTCGATCGCGTGGTTGTGGTAGCTGAGCGTGCAGCCGTGCTCCCGAAGGACGGCCCCCGAGGCGTCGAGGTCGGAAACCATGGCCTTCACCGCTGCGGAATCTGAGAAATCAACCTCGGCCGGGTAAGGGTAGGCCGTGTGGCAAACCCCCATTTCCTTCAGCCGCTCAACGACCTTCAACGGATTCGTGCGGATGAGGTCGGAGCTCTCATGGGTCGCGCAAATCGTGATGCCAGCATCGGAGAGGATCGAACGGATTTCTGATGGGGAGATCTCGCCCGAGATCCCGCTTGCTTGTGCAGCCTCATACCCGATCGCGCGCAGCTTCTTTGCTGTTTGCGCGAGATCTGCCGAGGAGTTGCAAAAGTCGCGGACGGTATAGAGCTGGACGGCAATTTGGTTTGGTTTCACCCGGGCAGCATCGAAAATCCTGCCGCCCCTGTCAAATCCCTTTGTAGTGAAGGCTCAATACCCGGAGGCTTTCCGCGCCTTTTTCTGCGGTGTAAAGGAAAAGCTGAAGCGTTGTGGACGCCTGCACCCACTGGTAGCCGATGAGCGTCTGCAGGATTTCTCCCTCCCGGGTTTTCTGCCGCGCGATCACCCGGCCCATCCCGTATTTACTTTCGATATTCCGTCGGGTCTGGTCGAAGAACTGAGCGTGCTGGACGGAGTCCCACGACCGGTCTCCGTAGTGGAGTTCGATCTCGCTGAGGGAATCCGAGTCGAAGTAGAAAAGCGCGCGCAGGAGCAGTTTTTGAGGGATCCCCTCGACGACCAGGACATTCCTCTTCTCGACCATCTTCCGCTCAATCACCCGGGCCTGCACCTTGGTGAGGCTTTCCTCCAACCGCTGAGCCGACTCCCCCCATTGGAAGTTGAACGGGACGCGGATCTCCTGCTCGGCCGCCGGGGCATCGCCCAAAACAGCAATAAAAAAAATCGTGGCCAGCAGTGGGCGGAAGCATCGCATCTCCCGGAACTCTCAAAAAATCCGGACGTTTCGTCAATCCCGGGAAAAAAACATTTGCAAAAATTGAAAAACCGGTCAATAAGCGGAATCAGCAGATGAGGTCGTGATTTGGTGAACGCCGCGCGGAAGATTCCGGCGGCGGTTTGAAACCCGGTAGTCGGGAACAGTCTCCGATCCCAATGCCATAAAAAACTACCATGGGTAACAAACTATACGTCGGCAACCTTTCGTTCAACACGACCGAGATTGCCATTCAAGACATGTTCTCGCAGTGCGGTTCCGTTTCGGAAGTCATGCTGATGCAGGATAAATTCACAGGCCGCTCGCGCGGGTTCGCATTTGTCACGATGAGTTCGGACGCCGAAGCTCAGTCCGCAGTCGAGTCGCTTCACGGAAAAGATCTCGACGGGCGCGCGCTCACGGTCAACGAGGCACGCCCTCGCGAAGATCGTCCTCCCGGCGGCGGAGGAGGAGGTGGGGGACGTTTCGACGGACCTCGCCGCGATTCGCGCGATGACCGTCGCGGCGGCGGCGGCGGCGGCGGACGCAGCGGTGGCGGCGGCGATTTTCGTCGGCGCTAATTTCAGACAATAACAATTTTCAGAAGGCACCGGGAGGAAACTTCCCGGTGCCTTCTTTTTTGGGGGGCTGAGCCAGGCTGACATGGAAGGTTCCACGGGGCTCACCGCCCGTGCGGCCGCAGAGGTCGTCCCGAATCGGGCGCCCATCCCCTCCCCATCTTTCTCCGGGCAACGCGCGCGCGCCAATGCCTCAGAAATGTCTTGCTTTTTCATGAAAAACTGACGAAAAATTCTTTTCATGAAAAGAACAGCCGTAGTCTTCTCTGCTCTGGCTGCTGCATGTGCCGCCGCAATGGTAGCCAGCCAATTATTTTCCAGCCCCGCTGAGCCGGCTCCTCCCGCTTCCAAAAAGCCCGCTGTTGCAGCTGCCCATCCCGATCCGTATGTTTCGGTTCCACTGGCGACAACGGCCCCTTCCGCACAGCCAGCGGCCAGACCGGCCACCGTGATCGCGCAGATGACGGCCATGGCTGCTAGCCGTGCACCGGCCGCGCCGCAATCGGGAACCGGCTCGACCTCGGGCGGAGCGCCCAGCGTAGCGGCAGCCTCTGAGCCTGCTGTCATGGCTCCGAGATCGCTTCCTGGGGCCGCATCTCCGATGGATCGAGCGTCAGCGGAGGAGCTGCAGCTCTTTCCAGGTGCAACGGTCGCCAGCGCGGCCGAGGTGCCAGGCCCAGGTGCCAACCAAGTGACACGCGCCCGCATCCTAACAACCGATTTTAAATACCCGAACGTCCGAACGGAGGAGGTCGTTGATTCCACAACGGGAGCAGTCGTCGTGCGGGAAGTCATGGTAGCCGATCACCTTCTTGTCACGCTGACGGACAATGTCACTCCGGACGCAATCCTTGCGAAGCTCGGAGATCAGGCCCTCTCCATGGAGCGGGTCACGCCGGAAGAGCCTCTCTTTCGGCTTCATCTTGCCGAAGCCTCGCTCGAGGCTTTGCCTGCCGCCTTGGATGAATCCTCCGCCCTTTCCGGCACGATGTCCGTCGAGCCGGACTACATCCTGCAGTCCCTCCTCACCCCTAACGACCCGAAGTATCTCGACGGAACGCTTTGGGGGATGAATCAGGTTTCGGATGTCGATATTGATGCTCCGGAAGGCTGGGCGATCCGCACTTCCGCAAGCGCCGTCATCGTGGCGGTCATTGATACGGGCATCCGGGCTACCCACCAGGATCTTGCCGCCAACATGTGGCGCAACCCGAACGAAACGGCAGGCAACGGTCGCGATGACGACGCAAACGGCTTCGTGGATGACCTCTTCGGGTGCGATGCCTACAACAATGATGGGGATCCAACCGACGACAATGGCCATGGCACACATTGCGCCGGAACGATTGGCGGGGTCGGCAACAACGGCATCGGAGTTACCGGGGTCGCTTGGAACGTTAAGCTGATGGCCTGCAAATTCCTTTCGGCCTCGGGAAGCGGGGCGACCAGCGATGCCGTGCGCTGCATCGATTACGCCCGCCTCAAGGGAGCAAAGATCCTCAGCAACAGTTGGGGCGGGGGCGGAGCCAGCTCCACGCTGCAGGCTGCCATTGAGCGGGCGCGAGCGGCAGGCATGATCTTCGTGGCGGCAGCTGGAAACAATGCCTCGAACAGTGATACAACACCTTCCTATCCAGCCAGCTACGCGACCGACAACATCGTCTCTGTCGCGGCGACAAACCGGTTGGATGCGCTATCCTCCTTCTCGAACTACGGGGCCACGAGCGTGGATCTCGGCGCGCCGGGCGAGCTGATCTACTCGACGGTTTCGACTTCTGACTCCTCCTACGCCACCTACAGCGGAACCTCCATGGCGACGCCTCACGTCTCGGGCGTCCTGTCCGTCCTCGCAGCACAATACCCCGCCGATACCTATACGGCATTGATCGGACGGCTCTATGCCGCAACGGATAAGATCGCGGCCCTGAAAGGGAAGACCAAGACGGGAGGCCGGCTCAACCTGGCCAAGGCGCTGCAAGCAGCGACTCCCCCGGCTCCAGTGCCTCCTGCCAACGACGCCTTTGGCGCCGCGGTCGGCGTGACCTCGGCAAGCTGGGCGCTCACGGGCAACAACACGAATGCCACCTCGGAGGTTTCTGAGCCTTCGCATGCCGGAAATGCTCCGGCCAAGTCCGTCTGGTGGACATGGTCGGCCCCCAGCGCAGGAACCTGCACGTTGCGGACTGCCGGATCAACGTTTGATACAGTTCTGGCCGTCTATGCGGGATCTTCGGTCGGCCTGCTGACGCCGGTAGCATCCAACGACAACACCTCCCCGGCTGTCACAGATAGCACGGTCTCATTTACTGCCGTCAAGGGCGCGGTTTATCGGATAGCCGTGGACGGAAAATCCGGCGCTTCGGGTGCGATTGCGCTGGCGGGATCCATTGTGGTGCCCGCAGGACCGGCCAACGACAGCTTCGCTGCCGCCTCGGCCTGCGCGGGAACTTCCATCTCAGGTTCGGGAACCAACGTCCTTGCCACCTCGGAAATCGGCGAACCCCGGCATGCCGGAGTTTCTGGGGGCAAGTCGGTCTGGTGGGTCTGGACAGCTCCTTCCTCAGGCGCTCTCACACTGAGCACGGCAGGCTCATCCTACGACACAACCCTGGCGCTCTATTCCGGGACCGCCGTGAATGCATTGACTCTCTTGAGAGCGAACGATGACCAATCATCGTCGGTTCGCTATAGCCTCATCACCGCTCCCGTCGTGGCAGGCACCACCTACCATATCGCTGTCGATGGATACAATGGAGCTGCAGGAAACATCGTCATGTCCGGATCGCTGGCTGTCAAAGTTCCGCTTGTCGCCCCTGCCTCTGTCTCTGGAATTCGGGACGCCCTAGGCCGGGTCACGATCTCGTGGAGCGCGGTTCCCGATGCCGTCCAGTACGAGATCAATTTGTCCAGCGGGACAGCGGTGTATGTCAGCGTGGTGACCGGCACCACGGCGCGCACGGCTGGCTTGATGCCCAAGGGGGTGGTTCTGAGCGCAAAGGTTCGAGCCCGGGACGCCCTGGGAGCAACAGGGCCGTGGAGCGCTTTGGCGGTTGTGCGATAGCCAGGTGTAGCGTCCAGACAACCGGGCAACATAACAAGCGCTGCCCGCTTCTCTCAGGAAGCCTCCGAGCAGTTAGATCTGCCAGCAATGCAGGGGCTCATTTGATTTTGTTTGGCTTTTTGACGGGCCGTATTTTTGGAAAGGAGATTTCCACCGGGCGACCGGGTTTGGCCGCCGCGTCGGCAGCAAGCTCGCAGGGGCCTTTGCCTAGGTCGAGGAGCACGCGTTTGATGGCCAGTTCGCCTTCGAGCATGGAAACGAGGAGCGATTTATTGTCCAAGGAAATGGTGCCGTAGCCAGCGGCCGTGGAGAAAAATGAGACAAACGGGCGCTTCTTCAGTTTCGGCCCGAAGTGCAACGTCTGATCCACGGCAGAATATCGGAATCCAGACAGTGCTCCGAGCAGGGCGAAGCTGGACATGGCGCGCGCGTAATAGCTGCCGCATTCGTATTCGTTCCAAGGATTGCGAACCGCGCCATCGAAGCGGCTTCGGACGGCTTTGACGATCTCCAAGCCCTCGCGAACCAGCCCTTCGGCGATGAGATGCGAAGCCACCTGGTATTCGATGCCGGTCCAGACCTCATCGCTATAGACGAACGGCAGCGTCGGCTTGCCCCCGCGCGGCCAAGAGCAAAGCAGCAGCCCCGGCTCGTCGCCCAGCGCATAGCCAGGACGCTGGCAATTCGCATGGTCTGCCAGGCTTCGGCGGAAGTTGTAGCGGTAGATCGAACGCAGATTTTTTCGGACCATGTCCCGCTTGACCGGAGTTTCGATGCCGTAAATGGTGGCCATCCAGGCCCCGATGACCCCGTCAGAGAGGCAGCCTTTGCCATATTGATATTTCGGCCCCTCCTTCTTCAGCAGCTGCAGCAGGTGCGGGCTATCGCTGGGCTTTTTTCGGCCCTCGATCAAATCGACAAACGATGTGTCCCGCAACCCGCGGAATTGAACCTTCTGTTCAAGATACTCGCCGTTGAAGAGGTGCTTTTCGATAAACCGGGCGCCGCGCCTGGCCAGATCCTGATATTCTCCACGATCCTTTTTTTCTCCGAGAGCTTCCGCCATGGCCACCATGGCGGAAAGCGCGCCGATATATACCGTGGTGCACATGCCGTCTGGGCCCCAGAATTCAATATCGTAGGTATTGTGATGAGGCTCGAAGAGCGCCCCCTTGCGATCCGGATCCCATGCGCGGATGCAGAATTCCAGGCTTTGCCTGGCGCGCGGATAAAGCCGCCGGAGCCATTCTGCGTCGCCGGAGATCTGCCAGTCGCGATAGAGCTTCATGATGCCGCCAAGCTGGCCGTCCGCGGCGGCATGATAGCCGTGATCGGTCGGGCCGTCGGGAAGAGCAGAGCGGAAATTGATGTGGCCGGCATCGGCCATCGAGCGTTCCATCTCCTGCTCGCGCAAAGTCCTTTCGATTCCGGGAAAGAGATGGGGGAGCGACTGGGCGTAGTTCCACACGTGCGTGCAGCTCCCGCTGCAGCAACCCGACGTGGCAAAACAACCTTCCCAACCCCAAAGGTTGCCATTGGCCTGACGCAAAATGGTCGGAGATTTGAGGATCGCAAGATTTGCTGAGATGGCATCCAGCGCCTCAATGGGAAGGGAGGATCCCAGCAGGGCGGCCTGAAATGCCACCGTTTTTTCGCGAAGATTTTCATAATGGCTGTGGACATAGTCGGCCACGCTGCGGGCGTCCTTCCACAACGAGGAATAGAACGTCTTCCATTTTGGCGACGCGCAGCAGCCACCCCCCTGGCACGCTGGCGCCTCCCCTCCATAGGATTGGTTGCTATTGGGGAAATGCCAGGCAATGACGACGGGAATCGTCACCTGCTCCCCTGGGGCAAGCGAGACCTTCACCAGCACGGAACCTCCGTTTCGCCCGTGATTTCCGGCCCCCTCTTTGCCATCGTTGGCGGTGAAGCGACCGGTCTCGACCTCGCGCCATAGCGCGGAAATGGAGTCGAACCACCCGCCGCGCCTCCACATCCCTTTGATCCTTGGACGATGCCCGATCACGGTGACGCTTGCGCTGCCAAAAGATTCCTCGCCGGACGGTTCGGCATTCGAGAAGAGAACCCCCCTCCCCGGGATGACCTCATTCCGGGTCCCTTCCGAGCGGGTTGTCGTCCCCTCTGCCAAATGCGAAAGATGATAGGAAAACTCGCACTCCACAGGCTCGAGCGAAGAATTGTGCAAGGCGTATTCCAAAATGGCGCACGGGAGGCTGGAAGCAACTTCGTCCAAGGGGATCAGCGGGCTCCATCCTGTCATCCGGACTTCCACGGGGATTGCCGGGTGCGACAGCTCGACCCGCCCAAACGGATAGCCGCTTTGAAAATGACTTCGGCTAAAACGGGGCAGCCCCTCATGGCCTCCATGCCGGTATCCTTGGGCCTGCAGTCCCTGATCGTAAACCTTCTCCGGAGGCAAAGGACCCTCAATCAACCGGGTGATCGGCTGAGGCCCCTTGATGTGCAGCAGCGCAAATCCGGCGTCGCCGCACCCGTGCCCGTCGGGCAACGCCGAGATTGCCGGACGATTGCGAATGGAAAAATCCTGCAGCCCACCGCAGCCATTCAGGCAGATACAGCCCGCACCAATCCCCCCGAGAGGCATGGCGGTTTGAAGAATCTTACGATGTGCAAATGGAAAAAGAGGAGGCTTCATGGCGAATGTTTCAGGCCAGCTCTAGCAGTTTCCTCGGAAAGAAAAAATGGCTTGTGAGAAAATCCCCCCATATCGGCAAAGAAAACATTGCAAGCTCCGCGCGTTCGGGCATAATAAAAAACCTTTTTCTTAAGGAGTCTTAGCTCAATTGGTTAGAGCGCCGCCCTGTCACGGCGGAGGTTGCGGGTTCGAGCCCCGTAGACTCCGGTTCATTTTCTCCTGGGGAAAGCCCTGTTTAAATGAAAATGCCTTGCGGACTTCTTTGCCAGACTAATGCGCGACGATCTCATACAGCATCCGTGCTCCTTCAGCGCTGGACACGTCTGCTGTGAACTTCAGACATCCGTCCTCCGCTCTGGCTGGCACTTCGGCAAGCCGTTTTCCGCTGGTGGCCAAGGCCCACACCTTCAGCTTCGCGGCATCGGGGCGCCTCATCTTCACGACGGCCTTGCCCGCGCGAACCAGATGGGGCAGATTGCCCCAATCCAGCAGCGTCTGCCGGGCCTTTTCGCCATATCGGATATTCGTGTTCTGCAGATCGGTCAGGTGGGTTACCAGCAGGTGCTTGGACGACGAGAGCGGCTGAGAGTCCAAAGAGCTCACCCAAACCGTCGCATCGGCGCCCTCGATCGTGATCTGCAATCGTTCGTCAGCCGTCGAGATCGACTCGCCAGCGGGCGCGTAGCCTCCAGCTGTGTTGGGCGTATCGAGCGTGAGGCGATCACCAGGCGCGTCGATGGTTAGCTCCCCGGTTTCGCTTTGAAAAATGTTCTTATTTGGATCGGTGATGTTCGTAGCGCTGAGGATCTTCTTATCCTTGAGCAAGGACATGAGCTGCTCGGTTTTTACCTCATATGGCTTCAGGGCAGCGGCATTGGCTCCACCCCATTTGCGCGATGCGTCGCCAAGCCCAAACACGGCGGAGTGCTGTTCAAGCATTTTCTGGTCATTGGTCGTCTGCGTGCCCAAGCGCGTCACCCAGCCCATCCAGTGCCACGATGGGGCCAAACGCGGCATCGGATTCATGCCGGACGCCTCTTTTTCCGTCATCGCGATAACGATCGAGTGGGGGGCCGCCTTCATGTCACCGCGCAAGTACAGGCACAGCGTCGCACGTTCCGACGCCAGGCTCAGCGGGTCGGATGCCATGTCAAAGTAGTTCATCGGCCGCGGATCGAACAGGCTCTCGCGGCTATGGCTGTAGGCGAAACGCCAGATGCCGCCCCAGCCCTGCAACGCGCCCATGGCACCCGTCAGGATGCCGCCCACGCCTCGAAATCTTCCTGGGCCGGCATAGTTGAATTCCGTAATCGTAAATGGTTTCCCAAAAAGCCGGGTGAACGCCGTAGTGCGCCCGCCTGCCGCCCCCTCGGCAATCGGGCTCCTGTTGCTGCAGCGGCTGGGCAGACGCCACGGCTGCCCGAGAAATTCTGGATGGTCGATGTAAAAGTGATCGTCGACGTAGTCGTAAACGCCGCGTCCGTTCTGCGTGCAGACAAAATTTGTCCATGCGTTGGAGTTTGTTACCAACGAGCGGGATTCGCATTCGTCCTTCAGGAACGATTTCATCTTGACGACCATCTCGCGGTCCTGTTCTGCAAAGAACTCAAGGCAGGCGCTCTGGCGCGCGCCGGCTTGCAAGACCTGCCCGGGCAACCCGACGGTTCCCAGGATGGGGTCTTCGCCATCCTTCAGCTCTTTGCCCCAAGCTTCGAGGAGCTGGCTTCGCCAGGGATACCGCTTGGCCAGCCACTTGTTCCACGCCGCCGTCCATTCGGGAACCGTGCGGACGCAGTCCAGGAAGTTTCCGAACATGCCCTCGTTGATCATCGACAGCCATGCTATCGCCGGATCGTCGGCGTAGCGCAGCTTCGTATACGGGTTTCTATGCGTCAGCAGCGCCTTGGAAAAGGCCTTCCAGTTTTCCCAGGCTGCCGGCACAACCGGCACCATGATTTTGAACGTGTCCATCTCGATGACTCCCGGCTTATCGATACCGCAGTCCCTGTATGGAACAGGGCGAGAAACAAAAAGATCCGTCGTGATGTAAATGCCGCGGCGGGAACAGGCGGCGAGAAAGTAGTCGAGCTGGTCAAGCTTTTCCGGATTAAGCGTCGTCGAGTTCGCCTGGCCGGAAATCAGTTCCCCTTCATAGTGATGAACCCGGATGGCGTTGTAGCCGAGTCGCTGCAGCCCGGCTGCAAGCTTGTCGGATTGATCGTGGGGAAGGAACAGCGCGGAAAAGCAGAGATTTACGCCGTAAAACCGCTGTGCCTTGTCCAGCTGCTTCTCGAAAGCAAATTGCCCATCCGGGCGGCAGATCAGCCGGCCATACTTGCCCGCCGGAGGGTCCTGCAGGCCCAATGTCGAAAAGTCCAGCGCCGAGAGCGGTTCGATATCCAGTTCCAGATTCAGGGGCACCCATTCGGCTCCTGCGACGATCGTGGTGGCGCTGTCATGGCTGACGGGAATCCCCCCTGGAGCGTTTATTGTGAAGCCTAATTTCACCGTGACCCCCTTCCGATAAGTTGTCCTTGTGTCGTTCGGCACGCCGATCCTCACGCTGAAGGTGCGCGTGCCCCACTGGCGATTGTCCTGCAGGAGGATATGCGTCGGGACATCGAAGCCAATGGTCAGCGCCTCTCCGCCGGGAAGGGCCGACAGGGCGAACCTCTGAACTTCTCCAGCAAAGACAAGGGGCTCTTGGAACTCGGCCGGACATCCTCCCGACTTGCCATCGCCTGCCCACCGGCAACCCGCCAGCACATTTGTTGGGAACTCGGCGCTAACATTGAGGCTGTTCAGCTCGACATCGCTCGCCGGCGTAAACTCGTACTCGCACTTTACAACACCATTTTTTTCGGTGATTGCCGCCGTGCCAGCGATCACCGTGCCATCCGGCGCCTTGATGAGGAAATCGTGCTGTTTGTCCGTGCCGCCCGATGCCACGTCCTTCTGCACGCCCGTCGCGCTGACCTGCTGCCAGCTTTTGTCAAACGCGCTAGCTTTCAGCCGGCAGAGCTCGTGCCGCCCGCTCGTGAGATCCAACATTCCGCCCGAGCTAATGACTCCCTCCACCTTCGCCCCGCCGCTCCCCTCGCCGCGCACCCCGGCGGCATAGAAGAGGACAAGAACCAGGGAGATGAGTCGTCGAGGGTATTCGCTCATGCAAACTACGACTAAGGCTATTGCAGGCGTGGTGCAAGGCAACTGCTTGAAATCGCTCTGGCGGAAGGCTGTAAATTAGTCCCGTATCCGCTCATGTCCGCCATGTTGGACTGTCCGCTGAAGGCTCGCAACCCGCAGCATGCTTGGAGCGGCATAGGATGCCGTGCTCAGCGCCAAGAACGTGACAATGCTGAAAAGGCGAACGCAACCCATGAGGCTGGAAACAGAGGAAGCCATGTGCGCCAGGGAGCGCGAAAAGTTCCTTTTTAAGCCGGAGGTCCACAATGCTATTTCGAGAGTGAGCTGCTCCCGCTGCTTTTTGAGCGCGGGAAAGGTGATAGGATCGGATTCGGCGGGCTTTGCCGTCGCAGAGCTTTTTTCTCATCCACTACGAGAACCCACCGGAAAATATCAAAATCCAACAACGACCGCAGCATGGAACGAGCAGCAACTACCTTCGCCGCAATAGATCTTGTGTTGTGGGGCACCAGCCGAGGACTCCCATCGTGTTTTGAGGGGAGCCGGCAGAGGGATTCGAACCCCCGACCAGCGGTTTACAAAACCGATAAGGACCAGCCTAGATGCTTGATGTAGCGGCATGCATACCCGATACATACCCGATAAGTTCCTTCACCATGGCAAGCCCCCGATCATTTGTTCCAGCGCCTGTTCGACGCGCTCGTCTTTGCTGTCACGCAGGGTGAGGTAGAGCGACAAGCGGTCGGCCATCCCTCCCCGTTTGTCATAGGAGTCCCGGATCCAAGAGCCGTCTTGAGTTCCTGAAAGCCCCGGGTCATAGGTCCAGATTTCGAGATTCTCTGTTCCCTGATCCGCCTCAGGGGCCTCCGCTCCCTCAAATTCAGCGGCATGCTCCCGATACCATTCCGAACTGATCACCCATGTTTCCACCCTAGGCTCGTTGAGCATGGAATAGCGAGCCAGAGCAGTGATCCCACCCAATCTGGCCGGCACCAGGAGATTGGCTGGGCACTCGTCAAGTGAGAGAACCCGGCGGATGGGGGAGCGCAGATGGGGCAGAGCGTGCTCCCACAAAGATCTCCAGGACACAGCCTCGTTTTCAGTCCCCAAGAGGAGCGCCTTGGCCTTCCCGTTGCGGACGACCCGGGCCAGCCCCACCCCCTCCAGCTCGTCCATGGCCCGGCCAACCGTCATGGCGGAATAGTCCAGCCGCTTCGCCAGCATCTGTGCCTTTTCAAAACGCTCAGCCCTCTGTTCCATGGCCATCAGAAAAAGGTGCTGCGCCGACGGGCTCAATAATTCGACCGGGTTGGCCCGCTGCGCGGAAAAATGTTCGCGCAAATCCACCATCAGATCGGGCAAATACAGCTGTGTCCCAGGGACGATAAACGGCAGCCTCAGCTGAATAAAACGACTCCGCTGGTTTGGCTGAATGCGCTCGTTTACGAATACAGGAGGAAGGCGAAAAATCTCTTCGAGCTGTTTGCGATCAGACCGGATGACCGAAGGTGTCCAGTCTCCAAAATCGCTGCGAGGGGAGAAAAATAGACACTTCCGAGCAAAGATCTCCCCCTCGCTCAGATCATAGCGCCCACGGAGAAAGAAGGGCACCTTCGAGAGGGAGCACGGGAAAAAATGGACTTTTACTCCCGTCACCAGATCGATGTATTCGCCTAGTATCTCGTAACACTCAGAGTTTCGGATAAAGGCGCTTGAGCTTGATCCTC
>JBAXXX010000098.1:0-14211 GCA_037127695.1 Verrucomicrobiia bacterium
TCCGTGATCGCGTAGGGTTCGACGACCGGCATGTAGAACAGATCGAGCAGGTAATGGTCGCGCGGAGCGTCATTCCATCCGCGATGCTTGGCTTTCCCGCCCGCCGGGTTCGGGCAAAAAAGAAGCGTCTCCCACGACCCTACATCCGTGGGGTTGCCCCCCGCCCGTGAGGGAATGGTTCCAAAGATGACCGGCGAGGGAGCCTGCTTGAACGGCGAATACATAATGCCGGTCAGATTTTTTCCGGAGGCCCCGCCGGAAGTGGTGGCCGAATCGTCCTTGCCAGTCCGGCTGACCTCTCCAGAAAAATAGGGGCCGGTGGTCGTCAAATTGGTTGGAACGTTCTGTTCCCACGAAACTCCCCCCAGGTCCGGCCCGGACACGACAGCTCCCGCAGAGAGATTTCCCAAGCCTTGGGAAAAATCTCCGAGCCCCGCCGATCCGTATCGCGCGGAAGCTGTTGCCGCTGGCGAGGCTGCTCGAGAAGCAGAGGAATTATAGAGCGAAATGCTGCTGTGTAGCCTGCCGCTTTTTTCCCGTGCGTCCCAAGCTGTCGTGGACGTGGAATTGCCATCCACCGCGCAGAGAACTTTTTTTTCTCCGTTCCCGGCCAGCGGGTCATTCTTGTCATACGGAACCGGAGGGTCAATCGCATCAGCCTCTTGCTGTTGGCCTGGGAAAAAACTGGTGCCGTGAAAAACTCCGCGCGTTGAATACAGCGGATGTGGCTGCCACCAGGTGGATGGAATCTCGGTGCGCAGGGCGGCGAGGCGCAGGTCGCCGTTCACCGGAGTTCCCCCCTGCAATAGGTAAGACCGGAACACATCCATCTGGGTGCGATTACCACTTGTCTGGGCCGTGCAGGGAACTAGCAGCAGTGCGTCGGAATCGCACCTTCCCGATTTTACATAGTTCGCCCGCTCGTAGTAATTTCCCATCGCCAACAGCGTGGTCGAGCTATAGGAGCTATTACCCCCGGGCCGGGGAAGCGGAATGATGGTATTATCCACGTTGATCGTGGTATGCATCAGGTAGTTGACTGTCCCGTTCGAACCCGTTTGGGCTTGCCAGTTATCGCTCACAGGAGAAAGGGCCTTCGCCGTATCCTGCAAGCCAGGGTAGATCGCCACATCGAGAGTGCCTCCAGAGAGGTAGGCCTCGAAGTAGTCCTTGCCTACGGATGCGTCCACAATCCCATCAGTTCCATTCATGGTAGATGTGGCAGGTGTAATTTTAGCCTCCTGATTTACCGGATCCAAAACAACATTATCCAGCCCGGGAGAAGGAACAATCGGGGCGGTGCTAGGAGGGGGGACATTCGGCGGGGAGCTGCCTTTTGGGATGTTATAGCTTAGGCCCCTCTGAGGCAGGCGAAATTCGATCACATCGCTGACGAAGGGATAATAGACATCCTCGCGTGCCGTCCATGAAGTGGTGGACGAGTTCAGCCAAGTCGCGTCGGCCGGCTCCATTGTTGAGGTCCGATTGGAAAGCACCTTGAGGCGGTGGAGTTTCGCGGCGTCAGCCTTACTGTTGTCTATTCCCGTTTTATTTTCGATCACGGCAAACATTCCAAAGCCCGGCCCTAGCAGGCCCGCCCTGGTATCGTAGCCCCAACCGTTGGAAAACGAGCCAATGTAGTTTGTATCACGGAACCCGCTTCCTGAGGATGGAGCGGGAAAACCGATTCCTGCAGACCCAAGGGCATCGAGCCAAGAAGTCGAATTGCCGCCCATCGTATAATTTCGCACTTGGAGTGGCTGGGTCAGACCGCCGTTCATGAGCGGGCTTGGAGCCGGAGTTAGTAAGGTCGTGAAACTGAAAGGCGTGGAGCCGGTAATCTTCACCTGAAGCCGCGGCAGGCTGCCATGCAGGCTGCTGATTGGCATCTGGAAATTGAGCAAGGCCACCATGCGGACTTTGCGGATGACGTAATCTGGGACATCATCTTTCGTCATGTCGGTGGGGATGCTATTCTTATGTTGGTCAATCCGCTTTCCGGAGGCGTCCTTTTCAAAGTCATCCCCCATATTTACAAACTGAAAAATGATCTCGGTGAGCACGGGGTGCCGGCCCAGGCCCTTTGTCCCGAGATCCGAGATGACCAGGGGTGCCACGTCATTGAACCCTGTGATCGTGGTGTCATGTGCCTCGTAAGTCGAGTTCTTGGTATTGTAGTATTTCTGTGGAAAAGAATAGGGCAGGAATCCGGCCGGCACATAAGCCTGGTTGACCGTGTTCACTCCGCTCCTCAGGTAGTCCCACATGCAGGTGAGAATGGAATCCCGGTTGGCCTGGCCGAATTTAGAATCTGAAACGAACGTTGCGGATCCGGCGCGGGCGGTATTTGCCGAGGGCAGCGGGCGGGAGGTCATCTTCTGAAGGTAGCGGAAGATCGCCCGGTTGGCCGGGATGTTCCAATCGGCAGCCGGATCCCATGCGCTCCTGCGCTGGAAGTAGAACCGCTTGCGCTTCGAGTAATCGAGAGAGCCATCGGTTTTCACCCCGCCGAGCTCGGAGGCGAAGCGGATCAGCCGGTCCTCTGGAGTGAGGCGGGCATCCACCGTGGTCTGCACCATTTCCTCGTTGAACGGCCAGAGGCTGATCCGGGGCCTGTTGAAAAGGTTGAGCTCGGGGGCGCGGCTCTGGGTGGTGAGGAAAAACCGCAGCTCGTCGAGCTTCTGATCGTCTTTTTCCAGGCTCGTCCCATTTGCGGTATTCGGAATTCGCAGCCCTGCGGAGTCCACCCCATTGCCGAAGGAAAGCTCGTCCGGGGTCGCGTAGAGGCGGTCCATATCCGTGGCGCCAAGCTCCCGCGTGAGCCAGGCATATTTTGTTCCGCCTGCGGAGCCTCCCCAGGAAATCCTTGGGGTGAGGCTCGCTGCGACCTGCGAGCGTAAGACCGGATCCGCGATGTCGCGCAATGGCTTGAGCACGGGGGCCAGGCTGGTCGTGGCCGGATGCCCGGGCCAGCGCTGATACTCCTGCGCAATCGGCTGGGTGCGGCCCAGCATGTGATCCTCCCGCGTGTTCGTGCAGGGGGTGTCAAAGAAAACCCCGCCGCACGCCGTGTTGATATTGACCTTGGAGGTCTCGTCGTCCGTCCAGAATGCGACCCTGGCAACCGCGTCCTTGAAATCGTCCGCTTTGAGCAGCGACCCGTTTGCCGTCAGATAGATCCAGCGGACGGGCATCGGAAGGGCGTTGGCTGACGCGGTCCCCGAAGACGGGGTGACAGCGGTTCCATTGTAGGAAAACCCTTGCACGAGCGCGGTGGCGTTCGGATCGGCAATCGGGTAGATCATCCGGTTTCCGAGCTGGACCGGGCGGTTCAGATCGACAAATTCGTTCGGCTTGGAATTCCAGTCGGCAGGCACCTCGGAAGAGAGCTCGGCTTCAGGGTTGTAGGCTCCCGACACCTCCATATTGTAGGAGGAGTAAAGCTTGAACGCCTTCAGCGGGCCGCTGGAAGAAAACGTGCGCAGGAGCCCGGGCTGGGAGATCCACGCATGATCAGGGTCCGATGTCGCCTGGGCGATCTGCGCAGTGACCAAGCTCAATGGGACGTCGGCCAGCATCTTGACATCGCTGCCGGCCCCGTAGGAGTTCGAGGATGTCACCTCCTGGCGGGCAGATTGCAGGATGCTGACAACCAGAATCGAGAGCAGTACGAGGGTTGACAGCACCAGCACCAGCGCCATCCCGCGGCGGTGGATCCTAGAGTTTCCGCAAGCATGGGTGGGGGAGCAAGGAGGGAAAAGCATAGTGTACCTTAAAGGAGAGCCTCGTGAACGATCCCGCGCTTCCGGATATTTGTCAAGACCGCAGTTGTGGCCAGGATCCGCGCGCTCACGTCGAACGGGGGTCGAAGAATCCTCGCAGGATATTCTCGGAAATCAGGTTTTTCTGTCAGAAATGTTTTCACTCGAAGAGATTCACGCCCCCCCAAGCGCCTCGCCATGTCGAGCATCCCGGCCCGGATGCGCAGCACGAGAATCCGATCAGAGCGATGGGCGGCTTCCCGATGCGCATCGAACTCTGCGGTGAGAAAGGTAAGCGGAACTCGATTTCATTTCATGCCGGGTTTCGGCCGAGGGAATTGGCAGGTCAGCCATCAAATGCGTGACCGTTCACGTCAGGCTGCAAAAATGCATGCGGTTTACCTAAGGTGGCACTCGGCGATCAGTGAGCCAAACCCGCTTCCGTCCAGGAAACAAAAAAACCATCAAATGATGCATCCGCCTGCACACCATGTGGTAAAAGGCATTCTTCTCTGGCAGAATATAGTCTAAAAAAAAGGTGAAAAAAAAGACTTGCAGGTTTCTTTAACATCGTGAACGATCCCGATAATGCTCATTCGAATTCCATCCATTGCGCTCTGTGCTCTAGCCCTGATTTCGATATCCTCAGCCCCATTCGCCCATGGCGAAACCGTGGCTGCAGCCAAGGCCGCCACCACGGACATCACCGCAGGCCTGAAACTCGTTGACGAGATCGACCCGGCAAAAGTTCAGCCGGAGTATGAATCGACACCCGGAGCGAGCCAGGTGGCAAACCTTCTCGGACGCGAGGCCAGGGTAATGGAGCAAATATCAGGATTATTTCACCTATGAAAGAGAGCCTGCAATCGTTGGGCGGCGTCCCGATTCAGTCGTTCGCATGGTGGTGCTTCTCCGGCCGTGGGCTGGATGACGAACCGCTTCTCCGGCAGGCCGCGCGGATCGGGTACCATGGGGTGGACTTTCTGCACGACGCCCTTTGGCCCACCGCCAGAGATCATGGGCTCCAGGTCACCGCCGTGAGGGGGCACGAAAGCATCGCTGCCGGGCTGAACAGGCCCGAGCATGCGGACCGCATCGTCGATCAGCTCAAGCGGCGCATCGACCAGGCGGTCGAATGGAAGATCCCTGTCCTCATCTGTTTTTCGGGGAACCGAGGGGGGCTGGACGACGACACCGGCTTGCACCAGTGCGCGAAAACTCTCTCCCGCCTGACAGCGCACGCCGAGCAGTCCGGCGTCCTGCTGGCCATGGAACTGCTCAACAGCCGGGTGGACCATCCCGATTACGAGTTCGACAGCCTGTCCTGGGGCGAGAGGCTTTGTGACGAGGTTGGGTCCCCTGCCGTAAAAATCCTTTGCGACCTCTACCACCTCCAGATCATGGAGGGCGACGTGATCCGGCGCGTCCAACGCGCCGCGAGGCATATCGGCCACTACCACACGGCAGGGAACCCGGGGAGAGGCGAGCCGGATGGCTCTCAAGAGCTGAACTACCCTGCAATCTACAGGGCGATCTCCGCCAGCGGATACCATGGCGCCATCGGGCACGAGTTTCTGCCGAAAGGGGATCCCGCAGCCGCCCTCCAACGGGCCTACGACTGCTGCCGCGCTGCCTGCTTGATGTCTAAGCCCGTCGCTGCTACCGCGACAGCGGCTTGATCAGAAGCGCGTAGAGCTGGCCCGGGTAGAAGTCGAGCAGAAGCTTGTCGCCGTTGCGCGGAAGCGGGGTATTGAGCGCGGAGTTAACCAAGGACCCTTCGTTCGGCAGTTTGACGGCGACGCTCTGCTTTGACGAGAGGCCGGTGTTGACCACCGCGAGGTAAGTTCCGACCGGCCCGGCATCGATCACGCGGACGACCACCTCCTTGTCGGAGGAGCCGTTGTCCAGAAGCTTGCCCGGCAAAGCGGGCAGGGCAAGAAAGGCCCTGTTGAACTCCCTGGCGTATTGAGGGAAGCCGCGGGCGAGCGTATTGCTGATCAGGTAGCCGATAAACCTCGGATCGCCATACGCGACAGCGCGGGCGTCCGACAGCATCGAGTAGGGGCCCGCAGCCTCCACATCGCATGCGAAGTAGCCGATCTTGTCGTCCATGATGTTTTCGTTCAGCGAATGGTGGCGGACAACTGCCAGACCCTCGCCCGTCCGGAATGCGTCAAACGCTTTTGGCGAGGAGACGGTGTAGAGGCGGTTGAACGTATAGGTCAGCAAGGCGCCCCGGCGGCTTCCCTGGTAGTTTTCCGGATCCGCCTGCGGGGAGGCATGCTGCCACTCGAAATCTCCCCATGTTTTTACGGGCGTCGTGAGCGCCTTGAGGTGACGGCCATCGCGGACCACGCTCTCGAGCGAAGCGACGGATTTCTTCTTGGGGAGCTTGCTCAGCAGGTCCCCCCAGGCGGCCGCATCGTCCGTAACAAGCACATCGTCCGGCAGGCGGACTCCAGGTTCGCTGCTGTCAGGCGTCAGCAGGACCAGCGCCTCCGGCAGGCCGTTGGACCGGAGATACTGAGCCAGCGCGGCAACAAAGGCCTCGCGCTTCTGGAGCCACCAGGCGCAATACTTTTGCAGGCCCTCCGGACTGGACTTCAGATCTTCCCGCGTCGCCGAAACTCCCGTCTCGGCCTGATAAAGAGCGAGGTTTTCGTCCCGGAAGCTGATGGGCATCTGCACCGGGCGCGGGCGGAACCAGGCGCCCAGAAATTTCACCTCATCCTTGAAGGGGAGGATCGTCGCATCCAGAAGCCGCTTCGCATCATCCAGAGCCGCCGGATCCAAAATATCGACGTGCGCATTTTTGTTGATCCAGTCGAGGTGAGTATATTTCTTCCCCCCGTTCAGCATGAGCGGCTTGCTCTTGCGCCCCTCGCCATCGGGCCCGGTTCCGCCGCCGTACTCATAATAGGGAAGGACGAAGAGGGACGGATAGCTTTTCAGCATCGCAAGGATCTTCCCCCAGAGGCCAGGCTGCGAGCTTGGAACATACCAGGCGTTGTCCTTCGCGTCCCACCCTTGGTTGTGACCGAATTCCAAGAGGTCGTTCGCGAAGGTGTTCATGCCGAGGAATTGCATGTTGCGCGCCTTATACTCATACCAGGTGACAGGGTTATCCAGCCCCCGGAGAAGCGAGTTGTCAGGTCCGTGCGGGACCGAGATCACCCCATCCGCCATCTCCTCACGGCAGAACAGGTAGCGCTTCGGGAGGCCGCCCGGCGGATAGTTGATCTTCACGTCGTATTGTCCGGGGTTGGGAACCTCGTAGAGGCTTATGGAGGACGCCGCCGCCCCGGCGGAACCTGCCGCATCGGACTGGTTGGTCTGGGCGATCATGACCCAGAACCCCTCTTCAGGCTTGACCGGCCGGGGCTTGGCGCCGCGCAGGGATTCCAAGCCGGGGAAGCGGTCGTGCAGATAGAAAAAATGCTGCCACTGCTGCCAGGCCTCGGCGAGCGGATAGGCGACCGACTCCGGGTTGTTGCTCACGTAGCGCCCGAAGAGGCCGTCCGCCACGGCGCTTCCCGTAGCCAGTCCGCGCCCCGTCTCATTGCCGCGGTTCAGCACGTACATCGTGCGGGGCCTGTCCTCCGGATAGTCGACGACAAGCAGGTAGGCAGCCCCCGGCTTCAATCCTTTCCCCTGCCCGATCTTATAGGCAAAGTACTTCATCAGATCGCTGTCGTTCGGAAGGGTGCGGCACTTTCGGCCGAGAACCGTTTCCACCTTGCTCGCGCCTTCGGGAAACTGGCGGAAAGAATCCGGAGGAGGAACCGAAGCGCAGTCGATCTTCTCAACCAGAGTGAGCTTGCTGAAATCAAAGACGGCCGGAACCTGCCCTGCATGTGCCTTGCCCACGGCCGCCAGAGCCAGCACAGTGAGCACAAAAATAATCGGGACGATTTTGTTCGAGAGTGGAAGTGTCCGTTTCATAAGATGAACACGTGAACGTTCCCGACTTTCGCGTCGCCGTCAAGCGGTTTTTTTATTTTCCATTCGAGTTTTCGTATTTTCGGGTTGGAGATGGGCCGTCCGAGAGATTTCCTCACTTCGATCCCTCGCTGTTCATTACCGCCGAGCCAGGCGAGTCATCCCCTCGGTATTCCAACCGGCCTGGTTCATCTCAAGGCCGACGCCCCGCCAGTCCGCGGCCATGGCGACCCGGTTTCTCCACGCATCATAGTGGCCCTTCACGTGTGATGGATGACAGAGAGGCACGCCACTATTCTTGATTTTGTTTCTTGACCACGGGAACGTTCCCATTATAGCCATCGCATGCAAAAATCACACTTCCGAATCATCTTTGTTCTTTCTCTTGCTGTGGGGTTCCACGCTTACGCAGGCAACGAGCTCCCGCCGGCAGAGAGCGAGATGGCAAAATCCCGCCTGTCAACCGTGGTGGTTGGTCAGTTAACCAAGACAAGAAGCGGGACGATCGGCTATGGATCGTTAAAAGCGCGAGTCCGACCGAGGTTGGAGTAGCAGGATTGACTGCAACGATGGAATCAATCAGCCCTATCAGCGAGGATTGCTTGGCAAAGCGAGCTTCGTCCACCTAAATGACTCTCAGTTCAATCGGCCTGCGCCGCGGCAGTTCCCCTGTGATGATTATTCGCTCCCTCTTTCTATCGGCAGCCCTCGCTCTGCTTCGTCGGATGCTTCTCATTCTGGATCACACTGAAATCAACGGTGGCCGCTCCGCTGTGAAACAAAGTGGTCTTGAGCGTGATGAAATCTGCTTCGGCGTTGAGACGTAAGGAGCCGTCAAGCAATCGAAGTGTGACCCTGTGGAATCGACGGTTCTCTGTCCCAAACCTCTGCCGGAACACCTCGGTCGTGATGTAATGGTTTCGCCCCTGATCATCCCGGGACCGCCTCGATCAGCCCGAGGGCGGACGATCTTTTGGGAGGGCGGTCGCCCCCGGCCGCCTTTGCCGGGGAGTGAATTTTCAGGAGTGCGCGCGCAGCAGCCTTGAATCGAATGTGAACATGGCAGGCCTGCCGATGCGGAGCTTTTTAAAATCCGGATGGAGAGGATTCACAAGGAAGTTTCGTTCCGAGGGAATGATGGCACTGGGAATCGCAAGCACCGCTGATCTCAACTCTTGAAGCCAGAGCGCACCGAGGCGCTGGGTGGACGTCGGAACCGGCTTGTCGTCCCAGTTCTCCGGGAGTTCCGAAACGGGAAATGTTTCAACCATCGCAGCGGGGAATGCGACTTCGAACTGCACAAATCGCGCGGCCAGCCCCTCGGGCATGGGAAGATGTACCAGCTTTTCCAATGCAGCCATCGCGAGGCTCTCGCTCAGATACACCATCTGAAAATCCGGCGGGTTCCAGCGGCCCCCCTCCAATGCAGCCCCAGCGCCGCTGAACGAGGTTTTCGCGCGTTTGGCCTTGTCAATGCGCCATGCTTGCAACACGCGCTCAGGCATAGACCCCGTAGTCGATCCGAGTCAGCAGTTTCTCCACTTCCCGGAAACCCGATGTCGATCGGATGGCGTCAAGTGGAACTCCCCCTCCGAGTCCGAGCTGAGGAGTCTTCAGCCAACGAGTCGCCGCCTCGCTGCTCTCGAAAACCTCGCGCGCCTGAGCAAGGATCCGCGCATGCCGGTCCAAAAGATCAGCCTCCAGCGCAGACAGCGGCTTCTTGGATTGCCGGCGCCGATAATACGTCGAACGGCTGAGCCCGCACCTCAGCGCCAAGGCCTCCTCCTCAAGCTGCAGGCCTCCGGCAACCTCACGCACCCGCAACGACGAAACCTCTTCCATCGGAACCCCTGAGAAAGTCAAATCGGATTGCCGTTTCATCTGAGATCAAACTAGTCTCAAATCATCCGATCGTCAATGCCTCCCTTGGGAGGGCGGTCGCCCCCGGCCGCCTTTGCCGAGCAGCCCGAGGGCGAGCTGCCTCCGTTGGGAGGGCGGTCGCCCCCGGCCGCCTTGACCGAGCAGCCTCCCTTGGAGGGCGGTCGCCCCCGGCCGCCTGGGTTGGGTGTTTGCAGAGCGCCACGCCGAGCGAGGCGCGAGTGCCGTCTCCTTTGGCTTGCCGCGAACCGGCTGCGGGCGTTTTTGCATTCGCGCGCGGGCGCCGGCTCTGCCACATTCCCTCCCATCATGTATCGCTGGACACGGCTGAGCTCGCAGAAATGGGAAGATGCCTGGGAGGAGAGGCTGCAATTTTTGGGCCCCGGGTGCGTTGCGATGCGCACCTGGCCGAATTCCCGTGCGCTGAAGATCGAAGCGTATTGCGACCGGCGGACGGCCGATCTCCTTGCCAAGCGATTTGGGGGGAGTTCTGCCCCCGCCCCGACGCAGCCCATGGCCGGCGGCCAGTCACGTCCGCGCGCCCCGCTAGCGATCCGGGGAAAGCTGCGCATCTTCTCCGACGAATCCGAATGGCGGAAATCCGGCAGCCGGGCTGGAGACATATGGATCCCGGCGGGAATGGCGTTCGGGACAGGCGACCATGCCACGACCGCCACCTGCCTCCGCCTGCTCAGCGATGTTTCCGCCGGCCTGCCCGCCGGATGGCGCGCGATGGATGCCGGAACCGGCAGCGGGATCCTCGCTATCGCCGCGGAAAAGCTTGGCGCCGCCGCCGTGGAGGCATTCGACTTCGATCCCGCCTGCGTCAGGATCGCCAGGGAAAACGCGAAGAACAACCGGTGCCGGCGGCTGAAGATCACCAGAGCGGATGCCCGGGCGACCTCGAAATTTCAGCAGGCCGACATCCTTCTCGCCAACCTTTTCAGCGATCTCCTCCTCGCATCGGCCGCCGGATTTTTCAGCAAGATCCCGTGCGGCGGGCACCTCATTTTTTCTGGTGTCCTTCGCGAGCAGTCAGACGAAGTGGCCGCCGGGCTCGTAGCTGCCGGCTTCTCCCCGCCCCGGATCATCGCGCGCGGGAAATGGTGCGCCGGGCTCGCCAGGAAATGATTCCTCCCGGCGGCGATTTCCTCGTGCGCTTTTTGACTTTCCAGTTTGCTGGCCGGCGGGTAGGATTTTGCCATGATTGACGCACGCCGCATGGTCTCCCTATTCGTAGCGATGGCGATTTTTGTGCCGATGGCCCGGTCTGCGCCCCACACCCCGAAGCCGGGCGACCCTGAGCGCAAAGCCATCTGCGACGCCATGCGCGCGTTCGTCGTCCGGAGCCAGTCCCGCCCGCTTCCCAAGCCGATCGTGTTCAAGATCGAGTTTCTGCGCGCCGATGGCGCCTATGCCTGCTTTGAGGGGATTCCAGTTTTTTCTGACGGATCGGAAGCTGTCCCCAACTACCTTCCCGACATCGTTTTCACGACGATCCTGAGGCGCGAAGCGGGCGGATGGAAGGTCATCTGCGACCTGAGCCGCACCGATGTGCCATCCGAGTCCGAGATGGCCGGCATTCGAAAATCGGTTCCTGCAGAGGTGCCCGGTGCGATCCTCCCTGAGTTCTGGCGCGGGAAGCTCCGGCGCTGAGCCGAGGTGGAGAGATGTCGCCCTCACGATTCCCAAGAAAACGGTAGGGTGTGAGGGAACCTCCTGATGAGAGTAAATATTTCCAAGGACCTGTATGACGGCCCCGGAAGGTATTGGGCGCAGCGCGGCTACTGGCCCGCAAGCTGGATAGGGCCGGAATCGGAGGCGACCGGGCATCCCGAATTCAGCGCCTTCCGCCGCCAATTTTTTTTGGAGACGCCCTGCAGCGTGCGAATTCATGTTTCGGCGGACGAGCGCTACCAGCTTTTTCTCGACGGATCGCCGGCCGGCTGCGGCCCCGAGCGCGGGGATCCGGCCAACTGGTTCTTTGAGAGCTACGAGTTTTTGTTGGATCCCGGGCCGCATGTCATCGTGGCCCAGGTGTGGTCGCTTGGCCCCGACGGCCCGTCTCCCTATGCCCAGATGAGCGTGCGCCATGCGTTTTTGCTGTGTGCCGAAGGCGATATGGAGCACGAGCTCTCGACCGGGATCGCGGGATGGCAGCATAAGCGGCTGGGGGGGATTTCTCTGAGGCAGCCGGCGTATGGCTGGGAGGCCGGGGCAAAAATCTCGATCCATGCGGCCGGGTTTGACTGGGGCTTTGAGACTGGCGCAGGGGAGGGATGGCAGGCTGCAGCCAACCTTGGGAAGGCGGTCACCGGGGCGGTGGCCAATGAGCAGCCCCCGGTGTGGCAGCTTCGGCCGGCGCTGCTCCCGCCTATGATCGTGGAGGATGTGCCTGCCGGCAGGGTGAGGCATGTGCAGGAGGTGGTGGCAGACGACCTGGCTGGCGTTGCTGTGAGAGCGAGCGAAAACCTTCCCGAGGAGGCGGAGGCGTGGTCAGCGATGTTGCGGGGCGAGCGAACGGTCACGGTTCCTCCTCGCACGATGCGGCGCGTGATTGTGGATCTGGAGGATTACTTCTGCGCGTATCCCGTCCTGACGGCGAGCGGCGGCGCGGGCGCCTCGCTCCGCCTGCAGTGGGCCGAGGCGCTCTTCGAGGACATAGGGAAATGTCTCAAGGGGAACCGCGATGAGATCGAAGGCAAATTTTTCCGCGGCGAGGGGGACCGCTTTGATTTTGACGGTGGGCGGGGGCGCCGGTTCGGCTCGCTCTGGTGGCACGCCGGGCGATACCTTGAGGTTGTTGTGGCCACGGGCGCGCAGCCGCTCGACATCGATGCGCTGGTGATCCGCCAGACGCATTATCCTCTCGAGTTCCTTTCAAGGTTTGAATGCTCGGACGGCCGGCTTGGCGGGATCCTGCCGATGATGATCCGCACGATCGAGATGTGCTCGCACGAGACCTATATTGACTGCCCGCATTTCGAGCAGCTGATGTATGTGGGCGATACAAGGCTGGAAGCGCTTGTGACCTACGCAATGACCTGTGACGTGCGGCTTCCCCAAAAGGCTGTGCTCATGTTCGATGTGTCCCGGGGCAGCAGGGGGCTGACCCAATCGCGCTATCCCAGCCGCATCGCCCAGGTCATCCCGCCGTTCTCTCTGTGGTGGGTCGGCATGGTCCATGATTGCGCGATGTGGTCGAGCGACACGGCCTTCGTTGCCGCACGGCTGCCCGGAGTGCGAGCCACCCTCCATGCGTTTGATCAATGGACCAGCGGAGAGGGCCTTCTGGAAAAAACGCCGAGCTGGAATTTTATGGACTGGGTGCCGGCATGGGGCTCAGGGATTCCTCCTGATGCCGATGGCGCGGCGAGCGGGGTCATCAATCTTCTTTACGTGCACATCCTGCGGCTGGCGGCCGAGCTGGAGCAAATGGCGAACGAGCCCGAGCTCTCCGCCCGCTGGCTCAGGCTGGCGGATCGAACCTCGGCCGCCTGCAAGGCCGTATTCTTTGATCCGGCCCGAGGCCTGTTTGCCGACGACTCTGCCCACCGCTTCTTCAGCGAACATGCGCAGTGCCTCGCCGTGCTGGGAGGCGCGGCTGACGCTGCCCTGCGGCCCGCCCTCGAGGACGGGCTGTTCCGCTCGCCCGACCTGGAGCGAACGTCCATCTATTTCACCCATTACTACTTCGAAGCCTGCCGGATTCTGGGCAGGATGGACAAGTTCCACGAGAGGATGCCGCTGTGGTTCGACCTGTTCAAGCTGGGTCTTCGGACGACCGTCGAGAGCCCGGAGCCGAGCCGAAGCGATTGCCATGCGTGGGGTGCGCATCCGGCATTCCACTACCTGGCAACGATCCTTGGCATCCGCCCGGGTTCTCCGGGGTTCGCCACGGTGCGCATTCAGCCTCAGCTCGGCCCGCTGGCCTGGGCCAGAGGCTCACTGCCGCACCCCCTGGGCCGGATCGAGGTGGATGTCCGCAACGATGCCGGCAAACTTGCCGGCGCGATCACTTTGCCGCCAGGTCTGACCGGGCATCTTATTTCCAACGGATCGACCAGAACCCTGAGTGCCGGCCGGCTGGAAATTCCGCCCGGGTAGCAACTGCTCACGCCGGCATCAGGAACGCAGCCTGGTTATCTGAACCCCGGCGGGCGACCCACGCCACGCCGGGGCCGCCCGGAGAGCGTCAGAGCCCGTATTCTGCTGGCAGAAATTTCTCGCCATCGGCCATGGCAAGCTGATCGGCGATGAACGCGTCCTCTTTTTCGGGAAGTTCACCGACGGTGTCCGCCATGTTGTCGAGCCAGTTTTTTTCGCGATCGAGGACATGCAAGCATCCGGCCTCAGCCCCTTCGCGCATGACGGCGATCGCCTCGAGTGCGGCGGCGCAGCCGGCACGGTAGTGGTCCTTCGAGGAGACGATGGCATTCGCGATGCGGATCACGTTGTGCGGAGTCAGAATGTATGCCTGCGGATCCAGACCGGCATCCGAGCGGACGACCCAGCGCTGGTAGGTCGCCACCCCCTCCTTCCCGTCTTTGATGGCCTCGTTCATCACGCGGCAGTCGTAGATGAGCTGCTCCATGTAGCAGGTCGGGGCCATGCCGCCGAGGAGCTTGATGTT
>JBAXXX010000099.1:0-14022 GCA_037127695.1 Verrucomicrobiia bacterium
TCCAGCAAGCTGCCGATTGGGGAAGGCGACAAGACGAGCATCCTGCTGCTGCGTGTCGGCGAGCATCACCGCGGGGTTGTGGGCCTCCAAAAAGTCGGCGTGAGCGGCGAGATCGAGCCCGGGCTTTCCGTGCGCTACAGCGGCACGAGCGACAACGCGATCGCCTCGCACCTCGTCACCCGCTACTTCTCGGTGGCCGTGCTGGCGCACGACGCGATTGCCAGCTTGGACAACGTGGTGCTCAGCAACTATCACGAATATGTCTAACCTCGCGCAAACGCGGTCCGGCGTGCAGGCGGGGAACCCGCCGGGGTCTCCGGGAGTGACTCACAGCGAGGTGGTGGCGAACTTGTTTCGCGGGGTTTCCTCGGGCGCTGGAATTCCCAGCGCCCCTGCGAGCGCGCTGCCAGGCGGAGTGCCGGATGCGGCCCCGTCTGCGGGTTTGCCCGCCGGCGGGGATTTGCAGGCTCCTCCGGTTCCATACAGCAGCGATCTGGAATCGTCGGAAACGGCCAATGCCGCCACGGCAGGGGTTCCGGTCTCGTTCGAGCCCTTCGGCTCCGAGGTTTTGAAATCGCTGCACGAATTCGGGCTGGGGGGGGCCTCCGCCCACGCTCCCGCGCTGCCAGCCCCGTTTGAGGCTCCCCCTGCGCCGAACTACTACTTCCTTCCGCAGCCCTGAGATCGCCCTGACTTCCTAAACAGCTTCTATCCAAAAATATTCATATGAGCACAGACAACACGCTGAGCCTCGGCCCCGTCGCCGCGCGCAATCTCTCCACCGCAACCGTCACGATCCCCCAGTGGGACTACATCACTCCCCGGTGGCTTCTGCACCTCCTCCCCTACGTCAATGTGGACGGCGGAGCTTACCGGGTGAACCAAGTCAAGGAGCGGACAGGGAAGGGCGGAGGCCTTCTTCCCGAGCTGGCAACCGTCGGCGGCGGAGAAAACCAGCTTCCGACCACGTTTGTGGACTACGAGGAGAGCCCCCGCGAATACGAGCTGAGCGCGATCACCACGGTTTTGCACACGCACGCCCGGATCACCGACCTCTACAACAACCAGATCGGCCAGCTCCGCGAGCAGGTCCGCCTGACCGTTGAGGCGGTCAAAGAGCGCGAGGAGCATGAGCTCCTCAACAACCCCTACTTCGGGCTCCTCAAGGAGGTCGCCCCTCACCAGCGGATCTCCACGCGCAAGGGCCCTCCGACCCCTGACGATCTCGATGAGCTCCTCACGCGGGTTTGGAAGAAGCCCGCATTTTTCCTCGCCCATCCGCGTGCGATTGCAGCGTTTGGCCGCGAGGCCACCCGCCGGGGTGTGCCGCCGGTCGTCGTCCACCTGTTGGGCTCGCCCTTCATCACCTGGCGCGGGGTGCCGCTGATCCCCTCCAGCAAGCTGCCGATTGGGGAAGGCGACAAGACGAGCATCCTGCTGCTGCGTGTCGGCGAGCATCACCGCGGGGTTGTGGGCCTCCAAAAAGTCGGCGTGAGCGGCGAGATCGAGCCCGGGCTTTCCGTGCGCTACAGCGGCACGAGCGACAACGCGATCGCCTCGCACCTCGTCACTCGCTACTTCTCGTTGGCCGTCCTGGCCGACGACGCGATCGCCAGCTTGGACAACGTGGTGGTCAGCCATTACCACGAGTATGTCTGATGCCCTCGAAGCGGGGCCAGTTGCGCAGGCGGACCTGCCGCACAGCGACCTCGTAGTGAACCTTTTTCGCGAGATCGCCTCGCGGGCCAGCCGGCCTGGCACGAGCGAGCCCGAGCCCAGGAGTTCCGGCAGCCCGGACTCGGCGGGGGCATCCGTCCCGACCGGCCCGGCTTCGGCGGATGGCGCGCTATCGGGCGCGGCCCCCGGCTCGCAATCGGTTTCTCCGGCTTCCGAGGCAGCTCCGCCTCCCCCCGTGCATTCCGGCTTGGAGCCCGAGGAGCCCGCGAATGCCCCGGCAGCAAAGATTCCGGTTTCGTTTGAGCCTTTTGGATCGGACGCCTTCAAATCGCCTCGCGAATCCGGGCTGGAAGAGCCTGTGGTGCCTCCGGCCTCCGGCCACCCGGATTACTACTTTCTGAGCGGGCCAGCTGAGCCTGCCGCGCTCGATCACCCACCCGCACGCGGGCTGCCGCCGCCGCTGGCCACGTTCGATGTGGAGGCTGTGCGCCGCGATTTTCCAGCCCTGCAGCAGCGGGTTCACGGGCACCCGCTGGTGTATTTGGATAACGCTGCGACGACCCAGAAACCGCAGGCGGTTATCGATGCCACCTCGCATTTTTATGCGCACGACAACGCGCCCGTCCACCGGGCGGGCTACGAGCTAGCCGAACGTGCGACAACCGCCTTCGAGAACGCCAGGGAGAAAGTCCGTGAATTTCTTGGAGCGAAAGACAAGAAAGAAATTGTCTTTACGCGGGGAACGACCGAGGCGATCAACCTCGTGGCCAACACCTTCGGCCGCAAGTTTATCGGCGAGGGGGATGAGATCGTGGTCAGCGAGCTGGAGCACCATGCCAACATCGTGCCCTGGCAGCTTCTGAGCGGACAGACGGGAGCCGTGATCAAGGTTGTGCCGATCAACGACCGCGGCGAGCTGATCCTCGAAGAGTACGTCCGGCTCCTCGGACCCCGCACGAAGCTCGTGAGCATCGCCCATGTGTCCAACTCGCTCGGGACGATCAACCCGATCGAACAGATCATCCATCTGGCGCACGCGAGGGGAATTCACGTGCTCATCGATGGCGCGCAGTCCACCCCGCACATCCCGATCAATGTCCAGGCGCTCGACGCCGATTTCTTTGTGTTTTCCGGACACAAGATCGTCGGGCCGACCGGGATCGGTGCCCTCTATGGGAAATCCCACCTGCTGGAGATGCTCCCCCCTTGGCAGGGCGGCGGGCACATGATCAAGGACGTGACGTTCGAGAAGACGGTTTTCCAGCATCCGCCCGAGAAATTCGAGGCGGGCACGCCGGACATCGCCGGCGCGGTCGGGCTGGGCGCGGCGATCGATTACCTTCTCACGCTGGGAATCCCTGCGATTGCGGCTTACGAGCATGCGCTGCTGGAATATGCCACTCCCCTACTGCTGGACATCCCCGGCCTCAGGCTGATCGGCACAGCGGCGAACAAGGCGAGCGTCCTCTCCTTCGTGCTCGACGGGCACTCGAACGAGAGCGTCGCAAAGCATCTCGACGGCCAGGGCATCGCCGTGAGAGCCGGCCATCACTGCGCCCAGCCGGCACAGAGGCACTTCGGCCTCGAAAGCACGGTGCGGCCCTCGCTCGCATTCTACAACAACCGGGCGGACATCGACGCGCTCGTCCAGGCGATCCGCTCGCTGATAAAGACCTGACCATGGCGCCCCAGTCTGCCTTGGCCCTGGAGAGATGCTGATGAGAATCCAACTTCTCCAGGCCAGCCTGGAGAATGCGAGCTCCGGCATCGTCACGCTGGCGAAGGCCTGGAACATCTGACGGGAATTCTGGCTGGGCGCGCTTGCGAGGTCGGGGAGGTCTCGCGAAGATTTTGGAGAAGTCCGCATGATAACGGTTGAACTGCGGTGGGTGTGCGGATACCCACAGAGCAACCCATGATGGCCCAGCCCGAGTATTTCAACTTTGCCGCAGATGTGTTTGACCGGTGGGCCGGAGAACAACCTGGAGCATTGGCCCTCTGGTGGGTCAGCGAGGACCGGACCAGCGAGCTCCAGTTCACCTTTGCCGAGCTGAGCGAGCTCAGCCGGCGTGCGGCCAGAGTTTTTCAGGAATCTGGAATCCGCCCCGGCGATCCGGTGATGGTGATGCTTCCGCGTGTTCCCGAGTGGTGGATCTCCATGCTCGGCCTGACCCGCCTTGGCGCGGTGCCCGTTCCGTGCACGCCCCAGCTGACGCCACACGATCTGACCTACCGGCTGGAGGCCGGCCACATCCGCGCCGTGATCACCGATTCCGAAGGTGCCGACAAGCTCCCCGACTTCGCCGGCGTCGGGTGGCAGATCGATTCTCCGAGGCCCGGCTGGCTTCATCTTGGCGAAGCCCTGCTGCGCGAGGGGCCGGAGTATTCCGGGCCGGCTACCCGGGCCGATGCGCCGGGCATCATCTACTTTACGAGCGCCACCACCGGCAGCCCCAAGATGGTCCTGCATACCCAGTCCAGCTACGGCCTCGGCCATGAAGTCACCGGGAAGCTCTGGCTCGATCTCAGCCCTGCAGATGTCCATTGGAATACCGCCGACCTCGGCTGGGCGAAGGCCGCCTGGTCGAGCTTCTTCGGACCTTGGCATTGCGGGGCGTGCCTCTTCGTCTGGGATGCACGGGGAAAATTTTCGGCCGACCACATGCTGGATGTATTGGAAGCCTACCCGATCACCAGCCTCTGCGCTCCGCCCACCGCCCTGCGCATGATGGTGCGGGAGGACCTCGGCAGGCGGTCGTTCCCGAGCCTCCGGCATTGCGTCACCGCCGGAGAGCCTCTCAACCCGAGCGTGTTTCACGCATGGAAGGCCGCCACCGGCCTGCCGGTTTACGAGGGCTACGGACAATCCGAGACCGTCATCCTCATCGGCAATTTCAAGGGCCTTGGGTTTCCCGTCGTTCCCGGCTCGATGGGCCGGGCGACTCCCGGCTACGAGGTCTGCCTGCTCGATGACCACCTCACCCCGGTCCCGGATGGCGAAGAGGGAGAAATCGCCGTCCGCCTGGGCGAAAATCAACCGGTTGGAATTTTCAAGGAATACTGGAAATGCCAGGACCAAACCGCGCACCATTTCCGCGAGGGATGGTACCTGACCGGCGACCGCGCGACCCGCGATGCGGAGGGCTGCTTTTGGTTTATCGGGCGCAAGGATGACGTGATCAAGAGTTCCGGCTACCGGATCGGGCCGTTTGAAGTCGAGAGCGCGCTGGTCGCGCATCAGGCGGTCCTGGATGTGGCGGTCATCGGCAAGCCCGATGAGGTCAGGGGCCAGATCGTGAAGGCGTTTGTCGTGCTGCGGCACGGCCATGAGGCGTCCGATGACACCAGGCGCGAATTGCAGGTCCACTGCAAGCACCTGGTGGCCCCCTACAAATACCCGAGGGAAATCGAGTTTGTCACGGAATTGCCGAAGACCGTCAGCGGAAAAACCCGCCGCTTTGAATTGCGCCGGAGGCAGGCAGAGCGATGAAGATTCTGAAGCAGCCGGACGAAATCACGCTCTACTCACGGCCGATCTGCGGCTGGTGCCAGGAGGCGAAGGAGTGGCTCGACACGCGCGGTTGGCAATACACCGTTTCCAATGTCGGCACGGACTTGGCCGCCCGCCAAAAAGCGGTCGACCTCAGCGGGCAAACCTGCGTGCCGGTGATCGAAGTGGACGGCCTTGCGCTCGGAGATTTCGACGTCGGCCAGCTCGAAGGGTTCCTGCGCAAGCACGGATACCTTGAGTAATCCCGGAGCGGCCTTCTAATTCTTGCCGCCGGAAGCCGAATCCTCCGGGATCGTCGGCAGCGTGAGCTGCCAGCGGATCGCCGCCAGACGGATCGCCAGCACGGTGAGCATGCAGGCAGCCGCGATCGCCTGCGGGGCGGCCTGCAGCGACTGCATGACAACAAAAACCACGGCCCCCGGAATGCTCGCGGCGGCGTAGAGCTCGCCTTTTTTCAAGATGTTTGGGATCTGTGCGCTGAGGACGTCGCGGATCAGGCCGCCGGCGGTTCCGGTCATCACACCCAGAAGAGCGACGACGATGCCCGGCAGGCCGAGGAGCTGGGCCTTCTCGCATCCGATCCATGTGTAGAGCGCCAGCCCGATGGCGTCGGGCAGCAGGAGCGCCCGCTCTGGAAACCGGACCCGATGGAGGAGAGGAAGCATCGCAAGAGCCGTTCCCGTCGCGATCCAAAGGTAGAGAGGCTGCCGGATCCAGAAGACGGGCAGCTGGCCGGTGAGCAGGTCGCGGAGCGTCCCGCCACCGGTCGCCGTGACGATCGCCAAAACCAGCGCCCCGATCCAATCCATGCGCCGGCGCGACGACGCCAGAACCCCCGTGGCGGCAAAGACCGCCGTGCCGACAAAATCGGCGGAGGTCAGCAGAAGGTTGGCGGAGACGGGCATCGGATCAGAAAGAGGTGCAGGATTTTTAGTAGCTGCTCGTCAAGACGGAAGCAATGCATACCAAAAGAAGCAGGTGAATGCGAGAACGCTCCATAAACATTAACAAACTCTAATCTTCGGAATGCCGAATTCTAATGGTTCCCTGACAAGACTGCTGGCCTATGAAATTATCCATCCTGTGCCTGCTCGCCCTGGCGGCGCTGCCCGCGTTTGCCGCTTCCCCCGCCCCGACGCAAACGATCAAGAATCTGAACGCCGCATTCCAAGGCGAATCGAATGCCTCGAACCGCTATGCAGCTTTTGCAAAAAAAGCCGACAGCGAAGGGCTGCCGCAGGCGGCGAAACTCTTCCGCGCCGCATCGGCGGCCGAGGCCATCCACCGCGACACCCACAAGGCCGCCATCATCGAGCTCGGCGGAGCGGTCGAAAGCTTCAAGCTCGACGAGGTGAAGCCCGGCACGACCGCCGAAAACCTCAAGGCTGCGATCAAGGGAGAAACCTACGAGCGCGACACGATGTATCCCGAGTTTCTCGCGGCGGCAAAAGCCGATGACGCGAAGGCCGCGATCCGCTCCTTCCAGTTTGCGCTGGCGGTGGAAAAGCAACATGCCGCCCTTTATCAAAGCGTGCTCGCTCAGCTTGGGAAAAACCCGCCCGCCGACTACTACGTCTGCCAGGTTTGCGGAGCGACTCTCACGGAGCTTCCAGAAAAGAAATGCCCGGTTTGCCGGAACGGCCTCGACGAGTTTAAGAAAATCAAATAGATGCTGCCCGATCCGCTCCATCCGGCGCTGGTTCACTTTCCGATCGTTCTCCTGCTTCTGGGCGCTCCGCTTGCGCTCGTTGCCGTGTTTGTCCGGCGCTGGCATCTGCCCGTTCTTGCCGCTCTGGTGCTGACTCTCGGAGCCGCCGGGGCAGCGGTGGCGACGGTGACCGGCGGGAAGGCTGCCGAGATGGCGGGGGAGCTGGCGGACAATGCGGAGAAGGCGCTCGACGAGCATGAGGAATGGGGGGAACGCGCCCGCAACGCCGGTGCCCTCGCCGCCGTGCTGGCGGTCCTCTCTGCCGCGCTCGTCCGCAAGCCAGCTGCGGCGCGCGCCGCCGGGGCCGTTGCCGCAATCGCCGCAATCGCCGCAGCGCTCTCCGTGGCGCAGGCCGGCCACTACGGCGGCCAGGCGGTTTTCAAATTCGGCATTGGGGTTAACGCCGTGGCTCACGGCGCATCAAATGACCCCCTGCCGCCGAATGCCGGAGAAGAAAAGAAGGCTGGGAATTGAGCCGTGCCTGAGGGGAACATGCGGCTGATTGCGGCTGGAAATCCGCCATCGCCGCAGCTAGGCTGGAAGCCCATGCGGATTCTTGTCTCCGAGGATGATCCCAAATTGCGCTCCCACCTGAAGCACGCGCTTCAGCAGGGCGGCCATGCCGTGGACGAAACCGGAGACGGGCAGGAAGCCCTCTGGCTCGGAAAGGAAAACGACTACGATGCCGCCGTGCTCGACATCTCCATGCCAGGCATGGACGGAGTCACGGCCACCCGCGCGCTCCGAATGGCGGGGGAAACGTTTCCCATCATTCTGTGCACGGCACGCGGCGACCTAAGCGACAAGATCGGAGGGCTGGATGCCGGGGCGGATGACTACCTCGTCAAGCCGTTTTCCACCGAGGAGTTGCTTGCCAGGCTCCGCGCGGTGCTGCGCCGCAGGCGACCGGATTTGAGCAGCGTCGTGAGGGTGGGAGATCTGGAGCTCGATCTTCGGACGCGCCGGGCCAGGCGTGCGGGATGCGACATCGTTCTCACCAACCGGGAGTTCGCGCTTCTTGAGGTGCTGGCAGAGGCCTCGCCCCGCACGGTGACCAAGACAAGCCTTGTCGAGCGCGTCTGGGATCAACACTTCGACTCGGGGACAAACGTGCTCAATGTCTATGTCAATTATCTCCGGAAAAAAGTGGATCTTCCCGGGTTGCCTCCTCTGATTCGCACGGTCCGGGGCGTCGGCTTTGCTCTGCGGGAGGAACCGTTGTGAATTTCCGGCTCCGCATGGCCGCCTGGTTCGGGCTGGCCCTGGCTGCCCTTGTCGGACTTCTCCTCTTCACCGCCCACCGCCACCTCAACGAGGAGCTTCACCTGGAAAAGTGGGATCGCTCGCATCCGAAATTTCCGGACTGGTCGCTGCACGGGAGCTACACCGACGCCGAGGTGCAGGACATCCTCGGGGAGCTGATCCAGGTTTGGATCTGGGTGGGCCTGCCCGCGTTGGGGCTTTCGCTGGGAGTGGGGTTCCTTCTCGCAAAGCGTTCGCTTCGCCCGGTGGGGCGCATCAACCGCGCGCTGGCGGAGAAGACCACCGGAACATTGAAAACCGGCATCCCTCTGCCCGAGAAGGACCCTGTGCTCTCCGAGCTGGTTGCCCAGATCAACGCGCTCCTCTTTCGCGTGGGAAATGCCTACGACGAAATGGCGGCGTATTCGTCGCGCGTGGCCCACGAGCTCAGGACGCCGCTCGCCCTGCTGCGGATGCGGATCGAGCAATCCGCCGAAGAGATGCCCCCCGACCTTTCCGATCAGCTCCAAGACGAGCTCGCCCGCCTCTCGAAGTTCGTCGAACGCTCGCTGCTGGCCGCGCGCGCGGAGGCCGGACGCCTCGATGCCCGAAAGGATCCTGTCGGGCTATCCGATCTTCTGGAGGATTTGCGGGAACCTTATGAGATCCTTGCCGGACAGGCGGACATCGCGCTGGATTGGAAAGTTGCGCCCGGCTTGCAGGTGGTTTCCGATAGCGATTTTCTGCGGCAGATCCTGCACAACCTGCTCGGCAACGCCTGCCGGTACGGAGCGTCCGCCGCGCGCCTCCGCACCCGCACCGCCGGATCGCATGCGATTTTTTTTCTGGCCAACATCTACCGTGCGCCATCGCGAGCGACCGGCGGCCTCGGAATCGGACTCCGGCTGGTCCGCTCGCTGGCCGCCAGCATGGAAGGCCACTATTTTTCCGTCCGTGACAACGGCCGGATATTTGCCGTGCGACTTGTTTGGAAGCCCACATAACCACATGAAACCACCCGTTGACGACGACCTGAGAAAAGCCACCGAATCCCTTGCCAGGCATGCCGGCGTGGTCGGCGTCCAGCCGCTGCCCGGGCGCACAGCCTTTGAAATCGAGTATGACCCGGCGAAGCTTTCGGAGGACGGGTTGCGGCGGATCGCCGAGGCGCATGTCCCGGCCCCGGCCCTGCAGAAGCGGACGTTCAGGCTCGACGGGGCCGCCTGCGAAGCCTGCGCGATCCGCCTGGAATCAAAGGTGGAGAAGATCCCCGGCGTCCGGAGGGCGACCGCGACGTATCTGGGCAAGATCCTTTGCCTGTCATTCGATGAATCGGTTTCCGACGAGGAGGCGGTGATGGAGGGCGTCCGGGCGACCGGCGCCGCCGTAAAGGATTACGAGGCGCCGAAGCCGGATGAGGACACGACATTCTGGCAAAAGGTTCGCGGGGGCGAGCTGAACGAGGAAATCTCGTGCGCCGTCGGGCTTGTTTTTCTGATCGCATCGAAGATCTGCGAAAACCTGCATCACGTTTCCTCCGCCACCACCTGGTCCCTCTACGCCGGCGCCTACATCTTTTGCGGCCAGCAGGGCGTGCGCTCAGCGATCGCCTCGCTCCGGGAAAAAGTTCTCGATGTGGATGTGCTCATGGTGCTCGCGGCGATCGGCGCGGGGATTGTCGGCCAGCCGTTCGAGGGCGCTCTCCTCCTCTTCCTCTTTTCTTTTTCGAACGTTCTTCAGAGCTACGCCCTGCAGCGCACGCAAAAGGCGATCCACTCGCTCCTCAAGCTCCGGCCAGACAAGGCGCTGCTGAAGCGCAACGGCGGCACCGAGCTCGTGCGCGTCGAATCGCTTCAGGTCGGCGACATCGTCGTCGTGCGGCCGGGCGAGCACATTCCGGTGGACGGCAGGATCACCGAGGGGAGCAGCGCGGTGGACGAGTCGAGCCTCACCGGGGAATCCATGCCGGTTTCGAAGGCGGTCGGAGCCATGCTCTTTGCGGGCACTCTCAACCAGAGCGGCGGGCTCGAGATCGCGGTGACGAAGCGCGCGGAGGACTCGACGCTCGCCCGCATGGTCAAGCTGGTCGAGGAGGCTCAGGCGGAAAAATCCGGCACCCAGCGGTTCCTCGAACAGGCCGAGCAATACTATGCGACCGGAGTGATCGCGTTCACGGCGCTGGTGTGGATCATCCCGTGGCTGGTGTGGGGCGAGACATTTGCCGAGGCATTTTACCGCGCGATGACGGTGATGGTCGTGGCCTCGCCGTGCGCGCTCGTCATCAGCACTCCGGCCACGGTGCTTTCGGCGATCGGCGGAGCGGCACGCCGAGGGATCCTGATCAAAGGCGGCTCGCACCTCGAACGCACCGCCCTGATTGACATCGTGGCTTTCGACAAGACCGGCACGCTCACGGTCGGGCGTCCGACGGTCACCGAAATGGTGGACGCTGCCGGCACCCACAAGCTGGACGCTTCGCTTCAGGGAAACCTGGCGGATCTCCTGGCCGCCGCCGCCGCGCTCGAATCGAAGTCCGAGCACCCGCTCGCCACGGCGATCATCAAGAGCGCCGCCGCGCTGAATCTCGCCCTCCCCGAGGCGACGGATTTTCAATCCACGGCCGGCAAGGGGGCCGAGGCGACGGTGAATGGCGCACGCCTTGTCATCGGGAGCGAACGCCTCTTCCGCGAGCTTCTTGCCACGGGCATGGATCCGATCTCCACACATTCCACGCCCCTCTCGCAGCACGGAAAAACCTGCGTCTGGCTCGGCTCGAGGGAGGGAGACTCCGTGACCGCCCTGGCGGTTCTCGCGCTGGCCGACACGATCCGGCACGAGGCCCGCGACATCGCGGCCAGCCTCCACAGGCTCGGCGTCAAAAAGGTGGTGATGCTCACCGGCGACCAGCGTGCGGTCGCGCATGCGATTGCCGGGGAGGCAGGCGTGGATGAAGTCCTCGCCGAGCTCCTTCCAGAGGGGAAAGTCGAGGCGATCCGCGAACTGAAGAAGCAAGGGCGGGTGATGATGATCGGAGATGGCGTGAATGACGCCCCCGCCCTCGCAACGGCCGACATCGGGGTGGCGATGGGGGCCGCCGGAACCGACATCGCCATGGAGACTGCCGACGTCGTGCTGATGGGCGACAAGCTGGAAAACATCCCGATCCTCATCGGCATCGCCCGCCACGCCAGGCGCGTCCTCTGGCAGAACCTCGTCTTCGCCTCGGGGGTCATCGTCGTCCTCCTCATCGCGGCTTTCGGAATCAACCTCCCGATCACGATGGGCGTCGTCGGCCATGAGGGCAGCACCGTCATCGTCTGCCTCAACGGGCTCCGCCTCCTGCTCTACAAGCCGCGAAAGGAAAAGAAATGAACAACCGGAATCGCCTTCTTCTTCGCGTAAGCGGGATCGTGGGCGTCGTGATCGGCTTGAAACTTCTCGTCCATTTCCTCGGATGGGAGATCCTCTCGATCAACCCGCTTTTTTCTGGGATCGTTGCGGCAAATGTCTTCCTCATGGGATTTCTTCTCAGCGGGGTGCTGGCGGATTTCAAGGAAAGCGAGAGGCTTCCCGGCGAGCTGGGTGCCTGCCTAGAAAATCTGGCTCAGGAAGTGTCAGGCATCCGGTTTGCAAAACCGGAAGCCGCCGTCGGCCCCTGCCTGCTCCTCATCTCCCGATTGAGCCGAGACATCCTGAGCTGGTTTCACAAGAAGCACCGCACTTCGGATCTGCTAAATCATCTAAACGAACTCACCCCGCATTTCGCGGCGATGGAACAATGGGCCCAGGCAACACTTGTCGCTCGGCTCAAGCAGGAGCAGTCCAATCTCCGGCGTAGCATCACACGGATTCATACCATCCGGGAAACCTCTTTCATCTCATCGGGCTATATGCTGGCCGATCTCATCACCATCCTTCTTTGCGTGGGGCTCATCATGGCAAAGATCGAGCCGTTCTACGAATCCCTGTTTTTCGTCGGCGTGATCTCGTATCTGATGATCTATCTCCTCCTGCTCATCCGGGATCTCGACAACCCATTCGGCTACTACGATCGCCATTCCGGAGAGGACGTCTCCCTCAAGCCGCTTGAAGACACGGTGCGGCGGCTCGATCCCCTGGCTCACGCCGAAGCCGTCTCGATACCATGATGCAGGAAGTCCTTCTATGAAGGGGGTGCCGAACTGCAGTGAGGCACCTCTCTCTACCGATGGAACCCAGCGACTCTCCCGTGCGCTGAGGGAACTCGCCGATTCGCTGCCGGGCGAGCGCACGCAGCTCGGGGATTTGATGGATCGGCTACAAGGCCGGGTTTACACACTGCTCCTCGTGCTGCTCTGCCTCCCGTTTTGCCAGCCAATCGCGCTTCCGGGATTGTCCACGCCCTTCGGTGTGGTCATCGCCCTGCTCGGCCTCACGCGCAACTCTGTTCTTTTTTGCGGCAATCTTTCTGGGAAGTGCCGGCCTGGCTGCCTGGCTGTACCAGCACTTCAGCGGATGGTTTGTTGATCCCACGTAACCCCGGTCGTACGGATGACACAATCAGGTGGGCTTGGACAGGCCGGTCCGCGAGGAAGAAAAGCGCCGAAAAAAATCAAGATATTTGCCGCTTATGGTTTTCCGCAGGCGGAATGTTTGTCGGCACCGCCTCGGTCCGGTCGAGCCGATCGTCTTCCCACGAGGCCGGATCTTCAATGGCTTCGAGGTGCGTGAATACTGAGGTGTCGGGGAGAACCTTGGTAATGTCCCGTTCGATTTTTTCCAGAAGTTCGTGCCCGCGATGAACCGTCCATTTGCCCGGCACCAAGACGTGGAAAGAAATAAACTTCCGCGCACCCGACTGGCGGGTCCAGAGCGCGTGAAACTCGACTTTGTCGTTGCGGTAATCTTCGAGCACCTTCTTCACCGAGACGAGATCAGCCGCTGGAAGTGCCGTATCCATGAGCCCGGCGATTGATCGACGCACGATGCCAGCGCCGGTCCAGACGATATTCGCGGCGACGAGAAGACCGACAATCGGATCCAATCGGTTCCAACCGGTGAGGACGACAAGAATGACGCCGACTAACACGCCAACGGAAGTCCAGACATCGGTGAGGAGGTGTTGCGCGTTGGCCTCGAGCGTGATGGAATTCCGTTCGCGGCCGACGTGTCGCAGCACGAGGGCGACAACGAGATTCACCAGCGAGGCAACAAGCGCCACCGTCAACCCGAGACCGGGCTGCTCCAGCGGCTGAGGATTCATGAGCCGTTCAAACGAGGCAAAGCCGATGCTGGCGGCCGCCACAAGAATCAGCGACCCCTCGACCCCGCTGGAAAAATACTCGGCCTTGCCGTGGCCGAAGGCATGGTCTTCATCCGCAGGCCGCTGGGCAATGGTCAGCATGGCCAGCGCCATGATGCCGCCGATCAGGTTGACGACCGACTCCAGCGCGTCCGAGAGAAGGCCAACCGAACCCGTGACATGCCACGCCCAGGTTTTGAGCAGAAGAGTGACGAGAGCAGCCGCGATGGAAAGCCAGGCGAAGCGGGTAAGTGAAGGACGGGACATTGCGTTCAAATTGGAAGACTTGGAGCCAAGTGTCGAATAAAGAATGTGTGACGAGGAACATGCAAAGAGTCTCGTTTATCGCCCTTTGTTGCATCTCGGAATCCAAGCGACTTACGTCGTGTTTTCCAAAACTCCATTTTCAGAGTTCAGAAGTTGTTGGAGAGGATAGAAAAAGCGAAGTCTCCAGATATCCGGAGCCCAGCGGTTCACGGAAAGAAAAATGGCATAACCCGGGGAATATCCTCCGTGGGAGAATGATTCCTAGTGTGGTGGATTGGCTCATAAGGGAGAGGGAAGATACTAATATACCGTTGACGGTTTGATCGTTATGTCCCA
>JBAXXX010000100.1:0-13848 GCA_037127695.1 Verrucomicrobiia bacterium
TGTTCTGGGGGGAACAACAGCCCGTCGTAGCATTCGCTGCGGCGGGCTGTATCTTTTTCCTGATTGAGTGCGAGAACATTTTCGAACTACTCTTTCCTCATGTCTTCCCCTGACGGTGAATTTTTCCGGACGATGATTGCGCGGGTCTCTCCGGATGACATCGTGCTCTATGCCAACTCGGCGCTGGCGGCTTACCTGCGGGTGAGGAAGGTTGACTTGATCGGGGCGCCCTTGGAGATTTTGGCCGACCGGACGCGCGGGGAGATTTCGTCTTGTTTTCTGCGGCCCGAGACCGGGCGGGCGAGCAACCGGCTTGTCACCGACGATCAGGGCCGGGTTTTTGAGGTCAAGACCTACAGCGAAGGCGGAGTGCTGGACATCGTGCTGGACGAGGTCACGACGATGGAGGCGGTGAGCCGGGGCCTGCGCGACGTGAGCGGAACCTCCGTGGACGTTTTGAATGAGGAGGAGCTCCGGACGGTGCGCCAGCCGGAGCGGCGGCATCTGACGATCTCGCGGACGCGTCTGAACGGGATCTCCCGCCTCTCAGAGCGCCTGGTCCCGATGGAAACTCGCCTGATGCTGAGCTCCTTTGGCGAGGAGGCGGCGGATGCCATCCTGGAGACCGGCTGCACGTATTGCCAGTCATCGGGAAGCGCGGTGACTGGGATCTTCGGGGCACCAAGGTATTTTGCCGACCATGCGCTGAGGGCGATCCGGGCGGCATGCAACCAGATTGAAAAGTCGGCGCGCCTGCGCTCGGAGCTCTTCCGGCTGGGCAAGGAAATGCCGCCGCTTTCGTGCGGGATCTGGACCGGGGAGACGTTTGTCGGAGCGCTCGGAGCCTCCGCGACCCAGAGCTACTCGGCCGTTGGACTGACGGTGGATTTGGCCGCCGAGCTCTGCAACCTCGCGCGGCCGGGGGAGGTGCTGATCTCGGAATTTACGCTTCGCAACCTTGTGCAGACGCTCCCCGAGGGGTGGCAGGCGATCCGCGCAGAGAGTGAGGAGGAGCCGGATTTGAGCGATTTTCACTGGCAGGGAGACCAGGTTCAGCCGCTCTCTCCGGAGCATGTGCGAGGGGTCTGGCTGATCGGCCCCGGGGTGGAGGAGGACACCTCGCACGTGGAGTATTATGCCGACTACCTCTACGCGTTTCAGGCCGGAGGCCTCGACGAGCCGGTTCCCGTCCTGCGCGTCGTCCGTCCGGCGGTGGTGGGGGACTCCCTGGAGCTGAGCACCGACAATGTCGTCACGGTTCCCTTTTCCCAGTCGCTTGGAAAATACAAGCTGCTGAGCGTGATCGGGGCCGGGGGGATGGGGAAGGTGTGGAAAGGTCAGGACCGGTATGGGAACATTGTTGCCATCAAGGTCCTCCACTCGACCGAGACCACATCGGACGCCCAGCTGAAGCGGTTCCAGCGCGAGGCGGAGGTGATGTCCCGCCTCCCCCACCGGAACATCTGCCGGATTTTCGAGATGAGCGAATTCGAGGGGATCCAATACCTTGTGATGGAATTTGTTGATGGCCTGACGCTCTCGGATCTTCTCTACGAGCGCACGCGGGCGGAGAGCGTCGGGAGCGGAGGGAAACCTCTGCCCGATATCAAGTCCCTCATCCACGCGCTGCGCGAGGAAAGGTCCTCCCGCAGCGAAAGCTCCGAGGGGGGCGAGGCGGCCGAGGCCCCCCGCCTGAAGCGGACGCGCGTGCTGCCGGTGGAGCAGACGCTCAACATCTTTCTGAAAGTCTGCGATGCGGTGCAGTTCGCCCACGAGCACGGAGTTCTTCACCGCGATTTGAAGCCCGGAAATATCCTGCTCCGGGAGGATGGCGAGCCGCTCGTGGCGGACTTTGGGCTCGCCAAGATCAGCTCCGGGGACTCCGGGCAATCGCTGTCGGTCAGCGGGCACGTGGTCGGAACGCTCGAGAACATGTCGCCCGAGCAGGCGGAATCGAGCAAGGACGTGGACGAGCGGGCGGACGTCTATGCGCTTGGCACGGTCCTTTTCCAGATGCTGACCGGTCGCAGGCACTTTGAGGCCACCGGAAACATCGTCGCGGACGCGCAGGCGCTCCAGAACCACGAGCCTCCCCGGCCGCGCAGCATCAACCCGAAGCTCGACAGCGATCTCGAGATCATCGTTCTCAAGGCCCTCCGCAACGCGCCGGTCGAGCGGTACCGCAGCATCGCCGCCCTCCAGGCGGACCTCGAGCGGTACCGCCGCGGAGAGGTCATCAGCGCGCGCCCGGTCACCGCCGTCGAGCTTGTCCGCAAGCTCGTGATGCGCAACCGTGCGATCGCGGCGGTCACGACCGCATCGCTTCTCGTTTTTTTGGCTGGCTCGATCGCGGCATTCTGGCAGATCACCGACCGCGCGAAGGCCGCCGAGGCCGCGCTGGCCAAGGCCGAGGTGCAGGAAAAGCTTGCCCTCGAAAACAAGCTTCGCGCCGACGAGCAGAGGAAGGAGGCGCTGGCGGCCTACGACAATCTGAAGCTCGCCGATACCGCCAGGAGCGCAGCCGAGAAGGCAAAAAAGGAATCCGATGAGGCCGCGACTCTCGCTAAGTCTCAGACTGCGGACGAAAAGCAGAAGCGCGAGGCGGAGGTCAATGCGGCCAATGCCCTGGTGGTCGGCAGGGACGAAAAGCTGACCGAAGCACAAAAGAGGATCGAGGATCTTCAGGCGCAGGCCGCCGCTCCGCGCGCGCCTGCCGAGCTGCCGCGCCTGGAGCCCGGCTACTTTGAGGACCGGGAAAAATTTCTTCAGTCCGCCCGGGCGATGGGCGAGGTCAACCAGTCGATGATGGCTTTTCAACGGGAGCTGAACCGCGGGCAGCTGGGGTTTTACAGAGGGAATCCCGAGATGATTCTCAGCAGGATTAGCGCCGGCTTGGAGTCGGCTTCCCAAGCCGTGCTTCACGATCCGACCCTCCCCCAGGCGTGGATGGTCAAGGGCCGGTACCACCTTGCGTGCATGGAGGTCGCCCAGGCAAAAGAGTCCTTTCAGATGGCTGAGAAATCCGCAGAGGCCAGGAGGGAGGCGAACCAGCCCGACATGCTCGGGCCCGACCGGCCGCAGGAGCTGGTTTCCATCGCCGACCAGCTGAGCAAGCCGCTCACCAACCGCTTTGAAAAAGCCGTCTCCCTTCTCAACAGCACCGGCTCGCCGTTCGATCAGGTCGCTTCCGGGGTCATAGAATTTCTGTTTCTTCCAGACAAGTCGATGCCGCGCCGCAGCTCGATTGGGGGCGGCTCGCCCGCCCGCCCGCCGGGCATCTCCGAAGTGGCGGTCAGCCTCATGGCCGCCAACCACGCGATCGGCCAGGTGGCTTTCCAATCCGGCGGGCGGGATATGACGATCTCCGGAATTTCCGCGCTGCAGGATCTCTCGCCACTTAAAGCGCTCGCATCGGTGCCGGTTCGGATCAAGATTCAAGGGGCCGATGCGCTCGACTGGGCGACGCTTGCTGCGCTCCCCCTCGAGTCCCTCGATCTCTCAGGATGCAAGGTTGGAGCCCTGCCCGCCGGGCTGCGCGGGTTTGCAAGAATCCAAAACCTCTCCCTCAAGGACACGGAGTTTTCTGATCTGATGCTGGCGCGCATGGCGCGGGCCACCCTCACCGCCCTCGACATATCGGGCACCTCGATCACCGACATCAGCCCGCTCGGGCCGCCCCTGACATGCAGCAGGCTCCAGTCGCTAGACATCGGCCACCTCTCTGTCGACAACGTCAAGGCCCTCGCGTTTCTCCCGCTCTCCCGCCTCACGCTCAGCCCGATGATGGTCGCGGACAAGGCTTCGATCAAAAGCCTTCGAGGCCTCCGGACCCTCCGCATCCTCCGGGCTCCCGACGACCCAGTCCACCAGCCGGCAGCGGAATTCTGGCGTAAGCTCGACGCGGGAGAATACGACACCGGCAGGTGAGCCGCCCGCTCAGAGCATTCCCCCAGCGGATCGCATCATCCCCCGCCGCTGCTTTTTTTCGCAGGGCGGGCGGGATGGCTGCAATTAAAACGGAATGTCGTCGCCCTGCTCCGCTGGGGAGGGAGCCGCCTGCTGTGCTGGGCGCGCAGCCTGCTGGTGGTGGGCGGCAGGCCTCGGGGCGTGGTGCTCGGTGTGACCGCCACCCTCGTAATCCCCGCCGCCGGATGATGAGCTGGATCCCCCCGGGCGGCCGCCCAAAAGCTGAATATTTTCTCCCACAACCTTCATCCTGCTTCGCTTCTGCCCAGAGGTCTTGTCATCCCATGTATCCATGCGCAGACGGCCTTCCACATAGAGAGGGTGGCCCTTTTTTGCATACTCTCCGGCGATCTCGGCGAGGCGGCCCCAAAGCTCGACATCCACGAAGATCGTCTCCTCGCGCTTCTCACCGGTGTCGAGCGTGTATTTTCTGTTGATGGCGAGCCCGACGTCAGTCACCGCGCTGCCCTTGGGGGTGAACTTGACTTCCGGATCGCGGGTGACGTTTCCGATAAGGATGACTTTGTTGACGTTAGCCATGTGAGGAAGAGCGGCGGGTTAAGCCGCGAGGGCTTTTTTCTTTGCAGGGAGCTGCAGGTAATTTTGCAGGAGCACGACCTCGTCGAGCTTCAGCTTCTTCTGGAGCTTGTCAATTGTGGAGGGATCCGCCTCGAAGATGAAATTGACGTAGTAGGCGCTTTTCGTGTGTTTCGACTCGTAGGCGAGCTCACGCTTTTCCAGGCGCTGGACCTGTTCGATCGCAGCACCTTCGGCGGAGAGCACCTTCTCCAGGCGCTCGATGGTTTCTTTGGCGGTATCTTCTTTCCCTCGAATATCGAGGGCCAGCAGGGCTTCATAACGTTTCATAGTTGTTTTTGGTTGTATTGATTCATGGCGGATTCCAAGCCGTGTGCGTTGGAATGTTCGAAAGCATCGGCCGCGCGGGAAACGGCCTCGGCCAATGCGGCCTCCTCTGAAACCTCAAATTTCCCGAGGACATGGTCGTGGAGCGGTTTCCCGTCGGGGGCACCGATGCCGACGCGCAGGCGCGGCACCGATTCGCTGCCGAGGTGGATGAGGATCGACTCGAGCCCGTTGTGTCCGCCCGAGGTGCCGGACCGGCGGAGCCGGAGGGCTCCCAGCGGGAGCGAAGCATCGTCAAGGATGATCAGGATCTCCTCGCGCTGCAGCTTGAAATACCTGGCGTATTCTCCGACCGCCTCGCCGCTCAGGTTCATGAACGTCTGCGGCTTCATGAGCGCGCGCCCGCCGCAGCGCGCGATCTCAGAATCCCATTTGGGATCGAAGGCAAACTCGCAGGCAGCTCTCCTCGCCAGCTCGTCGCCGATAAGGAACCCGACATTGTGCCGGGTCCCGGTGAATTCGCGCCCGGGATTTCCCAAGCCGACGACGAGACGAAAAACCGCAGAAGATTCCACGCGCGTGGGAGGCTACTTCTTTTCCCCTGAGGCACCGGCCTCGGGCTTCTTCTCCTTGATAACCTCCGGAGATTCAGAGGCGGTTGCGGCTGCAGGTTCCTCCGCAACAGTTGGCTCCGCCACGATAAAGACGGTCAGATCCGGATCGTCCATCGCCGTGACCCCTGCGGGAAGCGGAAGATCCCGAACGTGAATCGAATCGCCGATTTTGAGCGCCGAGACGTCCACCCGTATGATCTCGGGAAGGTGCTGCGGAAGGCACCGGATCGAGGCCGAGCGGATGCTCTGCTCGAGCAGCCCTCCGAAGCTCTTGACCCCCTCGGACTCGCCGAACGCCTCGATAACGATGTCCGCAGAAATTTCCTCGGTCATGGAAACCGCGTGAAAATCCACATGGACGATATCGCTGCGGAGAGGATGGCGCTGGACCTCCTGGATGAGCGAAAGCCGGCTGGTCTTCTTTCCGCGATCATCGATCTCCAGATCCACGAGGATGTTCTCGCCGACGGCATGTGAGAGGAGCGCCTGGATCTCGCGCTGGGAGACTTCCAGGTTGGCGGGTTCGACCTTCGATCCGTAGATGACGGCCGGCACGCCCCCGCGGGCGCGGACTTGTTTGACCGAGTTGCGTCCGCTTTCAGAGCGTGAGCGGGCGGAGAGTTTTGCTTGCGTTGCCATAAATGTTCTATGTGGTTTTTAATTCAAAAAGCGAACTCACCGACTCGTCGTCGTGGATGCGCCGGATGCCCTCGCCGAGCAGCTCGGCCACCGACAGCACTTTGACGCGCTGATCGGTTGTTGGGCGAACTGGTACGCTGTCCGTCGTGATGAGCTCCTTGATTTCGGAGCCCTCTAATCGCTCAACCGCTAAATCTGTCAGGACCGCATGCGAAATGCCAGCATAAATATCGAGCGCTCCATGTTTTCTGAGCATCTTGGCTGCGCTGGTCAGCGTTCCTGCGGTTTCGGTAAGGTCATCGACGATCAGAACATTTTTTCCGGTGACCTCGCCGATGACGTGCGAGGCCTCGGTTTCGACCGCGCTGGTGCGTTTTTTGACGACGATCGCGAGCCCGGCCCCGAGCGCCTGCGCGTAAGCGGATGCCATCTTGACTCCGCCGACGTCCGGGGAGACGACCACGAGGTTCCCTATGGAGAGCTTGTGGAGGTATTCGGCCATGACCGGCCGGGCGTGGAGGTGGTCCACGGGAATATCAAAAAACCCTTGGAGCTGCTGGGCGTGGAGATCCATCGTGAGGACCCGGTTTACGCCGGCCGCGACGAGGAGGTTGGCCACAAGCTTTGCGGTGATCGGCACTCTGGCCTGATCCTTGCGATCCTGCCTGGCATAGCCGAAGAACGGGAGCACCGCCGTGATGCGCGCCGCGCTCGCCCGGCGGGCAGCATCCACCAGAATGAGCAGCTCCATGAGGTTCTGGTTCGTTGGCGGACAGGTCGGCTGGATCATGAACACATCGCGCCCACGGATGTTATCATTGATTTTCACGTAGGTTTCCCCATCGGGAAACGAGCTGACCGACGCATCCCCGAGCCCGACTTTGAGGTAGTCGCAAATCGCGCGCGCCAAGACAGGATGGGCGTTTCCTGTGAAGATTTTCATCTCCAGTTTGTTCGTCGAAATCATAAGGGTATGCTGGGCGTAAGATGAAAAAGCTTCAATCGTTGAGCGGTTCCGGCACGGGTGGGAGGGTGAGGGGAATTGTCGGCTCGATCCGCGTCTGCGCCAGGCGGGCGAGATAGGCTTTCTCCAAGGTGTCGCAGCGCGTTGTCAATGCCTTGTCCGCCTTTTTTATTTTTTTGAACAGAAGGCGATAGTATTCGCGGAGCGCGGCGCGCTCATCCTCAAACGATTTGGCCGATTGGGCCTGTTCCCAGAGCGAGTGCACCGCAGGATCCTTGTCGGTTTCTGTGCGGAGCTCTTTATACCGGATCTTGAGCTTGCGTTCGATTTCTCCGGCGCTCGGGCCCATTGGGGCGGGCGGAGCGGATGAGGAGCCGTCCGGGATCACGGCATTCGGGTCGGCAAATGCTGAGTCGGGAAGCGCTGCGTCCGGGCGCGCGCGCGCGGGGACCTCCCCCTCGGAAACCATCGGGGTCTCGGCCGAGCCTGACCCGGGCGGCAAGGGGATGGTGTCTTCGTCGGCCGCCGGCTTGCCTGCAGCCGGCGAGGCGAGCGGCGAGGCGGCGGGTTGGGCGGATCCGCCTGGTGCCGGGATTGCCGGGGCCGCAGGCTGGGGAGATCCCTCCTGGGCCATGAGCGGAACGGCGAGAAAAATGAACAGTAGGAAATACATCGGAAATGCGGAGAACTTGAAATTAGAGCCATTTTACCCTCTCTTGGCAAGAGCATGAATCGTATCGCGGATCAGAAAATTGGCCCGATTGCTGCGGCGCGTGCGATGCGCTCGCGCCACGGGCTTGTTTTTCTGGATTCCGCATCGCAAGGAAACGCGCGGATCTCCCTGCTGGCGGCAGAGCCGGATCTTGTGGTTTCCGGAACCGACTGGGACCAGCTGGAGCAAGAGCTCGCCCGCCGGAAGATGGCCGGATGCCCGGACGGGGCCGCCATCGGGTGCGTCGCATTTGACGGCACGTTTCACTTTGGTTTTTATGATCGGCCGCATGTGTTTCTCCCAGGGAGCGGGCGGTGGAAAAATCCTCCGAAGGAATATGATTTCTTTCCGGAGGATGCGCGCACGGCGCTGGATTTTCGATCCAGGGTGGAGCGGACGGATTTCCTCGCGATGGTCGTGGCGGCGCAGGAATACATCGCGTCCGGGGATATCTACCAGGTCTGCCTCTCCCATCCGTTTGAGGCGCCCGCAGACCAGCCGGGGGCCTGGAGATTTTTCGAGCGGCTCCGCCAATGCTCCCCGGCACCATATTCCGCTTTCCTCGATTTCGCGGAGTTCCGCGTCGCCTCCGCCTCCCCGGAATGCTTTTTGCGCATGAGCGGGCGCGCTATTTCCACGAGCCCGATCAAGGGGACTCGCCCCAGAAGATCCTCCCCGTCTCACGATGAGCTCAGCGCGCAGGACCTGGTCACTTCGCCGAAAGAAATTGCAGAGCTCGTGATGATCACAGACCTCGAGCGCAACGACCTCGGGCAGGTCTGCGAGTTCGGCAGCGTGAAGGTCACCGAGCTGCTGCGCCTCGAACGCTACAGGCAGGTCTTCCACCTGGTTTCGACCGTGGAGGGAAAGCTCCGAGAGGAAGTCAGCCATGTCCGCGCGCTCCGGGAGTGCTTTCCTGGAGGCTCGATTTCCGGCGCTCCCAAAAAGCGCGCGATCGAGGTTTTGCGCGAGCTCGAGCCTTTCCCCCGCGGGCTCTATACCGGGGCGATCGGATATTTTGGGTACCACGGAGAAAGCCAGTTCTCGATCGCCATCCGGACGGCTATCTTCGAACCTGGACGAACATCGTTCCATGCCGGGGCCGGCATCGTCACCGACTCGTTGCCGGAACACGAGTGGCAGGAGACTCTCGATAAGGCGTCGGGGCTGCTGCTGGCTGCCGCGAAATATTGACGTCTGGAGTCGCTTGGGCGGTTGGGATCCGCTGGCTTGGCATCGTGAACGGGCGGGCTGAAGGAGTCTGCCTGGTCGTTGGCACCTGCTGGTCCGGCGTTGTGAGCGCGCGGTCTGCGTGCTCCCCATTCCTAGAAGCCTGAGGGGTGGGGACAGCTGACCTGTTTATGCGTTCAGCTGCCGGAGGCGTGCTGGCAGGCTGGCGGGCGGGGCTGATCTCCAGCCGGGACGGACTTGGCAGAGAGATTGCCCGTGCCGCGTTGGATCGCCCGGGCTGGACTGTTCCGTAGCCGGCATTCTGCGGGAGGAGTTGCGGCTGGCTGCTCGCGTTTGATCGTGCACCAACATAGCGGGCGTTGCCATTGTTATTGAGCTGGCGTTGGGCGGTTTGCCGCTGGCTGCTGACGCTCGGCTGCCAGCGGCTCGCATGGCTGGCGTCGATATTCAGAACCCTTACCGGATTCCCCTCTCGATTTCCGTTCGGGCCATGGCTGATCGAATCGTGATTCCAACCTCGCCATCTGCCGCGATAAATGCAGTGCCTGCTCCAATCGAAGTCGTAGCTCAGCCATGTCCCAACGGGAAATCCGACGCCAAATGTCAGCAGGGGAGCGGGCGAATACGTCTGCACAAAAACGATCTGCGAATCGTATTGAGGAACGAAGATCACCTGCGGATCCGCAGGCACAATGCGAATCGTGTCATCCTCAGCAACCACCCTTTGCTCTGGCGTATCCATGAGGTTCCCTGCGGCCCTTGCCTGTTCACGCAAGGCCTGGATCGAGGCCATGACGTCGGCAGGCTGGTCCACAAAAGCCTCGCCCACCGAGCTCGTCCACTCCAAGTTCTTATCCATCCACGCCAGCACCTCCGGGTAGCGCACAAGGGATTTGACGCTCTCATCCCACGGCTGGTCTCCGGCAAGATCGGGATCGCCATTGGCCTGCAAATACCTGGCAGCAAGGACGATGTCCGCCGGGACGGTGGAGGCCGGAAGAATGAGCGCGATCAACGCGTCGGGATACAGGGCGATCGAGGAGAGCAGGCGGCCGAGCTCGTCCAGATTCAATTTCTGAGGAGAGATCTGCACGGGATCGGGAACCCGATCCGCAATTTGTGCAGGCAGCTGAGATCCCAGGAAACAAAATGAGGCAAGCACGAACCCCCTGGCCGCCGCAAACGCATGGGAAGGAAACGAAGAGATCCGATCTTTTCTCATGGAGCAACCATACGCCAGAATTCTGACGGACGCATGGAGAAAATTCCCCGTAAGGAGCCGCCAAAAAATTAGGGTGGCAAGATGGCGCAGGAGTTTTGGCCTCTGGCAAGGCGCGCCGAAGGAGCATAGCCCAAGCACTCTGTGACTGAGGAGCAACGCCGCCAGAGGCCAAAAGAACAGGCGAGGTTGCTACCTTTATTTCTTGACGGGTCCTAAATCGAGCGGCGGGTGCCGCCCCCACGTCTCTCAGGGGGCTTCCTGCTTCAGGATGCCTCCTGAGCAGTTACTGAGTGGGTCGCCATGGGCCGGTCCAAGCAGCTATCGAAAGCGCCCAGCCGGCCCCGGACCCCAGGCTTTTATGCCTCCGACTCGGCCGAGCGCTTCGCGTTCAGGGCGATGTGCGCCAGCGGGTGGAGGGTGGAAATCCGCATCCCGTAAAACGAGCGATAGACGAAGAAGAGCCCGATCAGGAAGAAGACCGCCCCGATCATCGGAGCTACCCCCGCTGGGGCATTCACGGCGATCTCCACAGCGAGGATCCCGAACAGCGTGGTGAACTTGATGATCGGGTTCAGGGCGACCGAGGACGTGTCCTTGAAGGGGTCTCCAACAATGTCCCCAATCACCGTCGCGTCATGAAGCTCGGTCCCTTTCATCTTCAGCTCGACCTCCACAATCTTTTTCGCGTTGTCCCAGCATCCGCCTGCATTCGCCATGTTGATCGCCATGTAGAGACCGAACATCGCAATCGAGATCAGATACCCAACAAAGAAGATCGAATCGAAGCACGCGAAGGCGAGCGTGAGCGAGAAGACGACGCCGAAGATGTTGACCATCCCGTGCTGGGCATACTTGGTGCAAATCCTGACGACCTCGTTGCTGTCCTTGGCCGAAGCGCGATCGCTGCCGCTGAGCTTGATGTTCCGCTTGATGTAATCCACCGCGCGATAGGCGCCGGTGATCACGGCCTGCCGGGAGGCTCCCGCGAACCAGTAAACCACGGCCCCGCCCATCAGAAGCCCGAGGATGATCCTCGCATCGACGATGCTCAGGTTGGAGAGATCGTTCCACCCATACTGTTTTTTGAGCATCAGGATGAGCGAGAAAATCATTGTCGTCGCCCCGACAACTGCCGTGCCGATCAGCACCGGCTTGGCCGTGGCCTTGAACGTGTTGCCTGCCCCGTCGTTGTCCTCCAAGAGGAGCTTTCCGTGTTCGAAATCCGGGGTGAAACCGAAGTCGCGCAGGACCTCCTCCTTGATGCCGGGGGCCTGCTCGATCGTGGAGAGTTCAAAAACCGACTGCGCGTTGTCCGCGACTGGCCCGTAGCTGTCCACGGCGATCGTCACGGGCCCCATCCCGAGCATTCCGAAGGCCACGAGGCCGAACGCGAAGATCGCAGGATAAGCCATGTAGTCGCCCACCGTGCTCAGGCTGGTCAGGTAAGCGGCCAGCATCAGAAGCGAGATGCTGACGCCTTTCCAGAAGCAGGAGAAATTCCCCGCGACGAGCCCGGAGAGGATCGTCAGTCCGGCGCCGCCCTCGGTGGTCGCGTTGACCACCTCGTGGCAATGCGCGCTCCGCGTGCTGGTGAACAGGCGCGTCAGCTCGGGGATGACCGCCGCCGCCAGCGTCCCGCAGCTGATGATCGTCGCCAGCTTCCACCACAAGGTCGGGTAGAGGGGAGCCAGCATGAAGTAGCTGACCACATAGCTGACTGCCACGCACAGGAACGAGGTCAGCCAGATCAGGATCGTCAGCGGGTGCTCAAAATTGAAATGCTGGTGCTTTCCGAAGAACCCCTTTGTGATCCAGGTGTTGATTTTCCATGAGACGATCGAGGTGGGGATCATCACGATCCGCATGGCGAAGATCCAGACGATGAACGTCCACATATACTGGGGCAGAACGGCCAGAAGGATAAAGGTGATGAGGGCGACCCCGGTGACCCCGTAGGTTTCGAACCCATCGGCCGTCGGCCCGACGCTGTCGCCGGCATTGTCGCCCGCGCAGTCGGCGATGACCCCGGGATTTCTGGCATCGTCCTCCTTGATCTTGAACACGATCTTCATGAGGTCGCTTCCGATGTCGGCGATCTTGGTGAAGATGCCGCCGCAGATCCGCAGGACGCTTGCGCCGAGGGATTCGCCAATAGCGAAGCCGATGAAGCAGCTTCCGGCGAGCTCCGGCTTAACGAACTTCAGGATGGCGATCATCAGCATCAGCTCGACGCTGATCAAGATGACTCCGATGCTCATGCCCGATCGGGTCGGAATTTCGGAAACCGCAAGGGCGCGCCCGCGGAGCGCCGCAAACGCCATCCGGCTGTTCGCGACATTGTTGATCATCATTCCAAACCAGGCCACCGCGAATGAGCCACCGATGCCGATGAGCGACCACAGGAGGATCAGCGCCACGGTCGAGGCGGGATTGAGCTTCAGAAACCCGAAGTAGTAAACCATCGTCGCGCCGATGAACACTTCGAGCAGGAGGAGCAGCCGGCCCTGCTGGATGAGGTAGGTCTTGCAGGTCCCGTAGATGAGGGTCGAGATCTCCAGCATGCTCTTATGTGCCGGGAGCTTCCGGAGCTTCAGATATTCCGTCCACCCGAAAAGGATGCCCAGGGCGGCCACCGCCAGGCCGATCCACAAAATCATGTCGCTGGGCAGGGAGAACCCCCCGAGGGGGAATGCCAGCGTGCGATCGGTTGGAAGGGCGAGATCGGATTCGCCGGCGCGAAGAAGCGCCGGGCAGAGAATCGTCACAAACGGGATAAGGCGGGTTAATTTCATGTCAGATGGGTTGGGTGTGAACTAGCGTGGGACGGATGGGCTCAACTTTCAGAAGTGGGCTGCATCCTTGGCTGGGCTGGCTTCCGTGCACCTGCGCGAGAAGGATCGGCCCATAAGAAAAAGTTATAGATCACGGGAAGTGACGGTCAAGAGGATTTCCTCGACAAAAAATGGGGGCCGGTTGTTGTCATCCTCGGCTCCGCAGGCAGACCCGGAGTGCGAGGGCGAGCTTCTCGAGGTATCCGAGGCGGAGGCGCGCGCCGAAGGTCGGGGCCCTTTCTATCCGGGAAAGGATGGATGAGTAGGTGGCCTTCATGATCTCTGCGGGCAGCAAGGCCCGGGAATCAGGAGCGGGAGGAACTGCGGCCAGGAACCTCGCGCGGGCGCGCCGGGCTTCGAAGAGCATCAACTCCCGAAATGCTTTTCCAGGGCATCCGTCGAGGATCTCCTGCTCGCTGACCCCGAACTGGGCGAGGTCATCGAGGGGCAGGTAGATCCGGCCCATGGCGGCGTCCTCGCCGACATCCCGGAGGATGTTCGTGAGCTGGAGCGCATGGCCGAGGTTCTCGGCATAGGCGGAGCTCAGCGGCTCGTTGCACCCGAAGATCCGGATCGAGACCAGCCCGACCGCGCAGGCAACCCGCCAGCAATAGCTTTCCAGATCGCCGAACGACTGGTAGCGGGCCGGCCGGATATCCATCGCGCAGCCCCGCACGATCTCGGCGAGAAGCTCGCGATCGATCCCGTTCCGGCGCACCACGCCCGGCAGCTCGTCTGGCAGGCGGTCCGCCGCAATCGCGTCGAGCCATTCGTCCAGCAGGCCGCGCTTTTCGTCATCCGTCCGTCCCGGCTCGTCCGCAATGTCATCCACGGTCCGGCAGAAG
>JBAXXX010000101.1:0-13752 GCA_037127695.1 Verrucomicrobiia bacterium
CCAAAGTTGGCTGCGGATACACTCCCCCTCTCGTTGCATAGCCGTAGACCCATATCGAAAACCTCTTATTTGCAGGCGTGGCTGGCATCGCGGCGGGCCAGGGGCTGGCCCCGGATCCTCGTGCTCCTGAAAACAGATACCGCTGGCCCGAAGTGCCGGCCGCACGGGAGGCGTAGTTTGTGGCCGCAGGGTGGGCCGTGCGCGAGGCGTCGGGGATGACGGCCGAAATGAGGGTAAAGTTGCCTGAACCCGAGAGAGGCAGCTCCATCCGCTGCGATGTGCCATCGAAATCGACCGCGCTGATGCCCTCGCGAACCGTTGGCACTGGCGCATTTGCGGCAACGCTTGTGGCCGGCCCACTCGAGGTGAGGCTTGCCCAGCTGGTGACCTTTCCGCTGGTCGTGGCGATGCCCTCTCCTCCCTTCAGCCACAATTGCAACCCTGCGGCAGGGACGGGCAAAGATCGCTGAAAAACAAATTCCACCAATGCCGCGCGGGCTGACGACTCTGTTGAGACGAGCAGATTTTCCAGCTCTGCGGGATTTGAGAACCGGACCCAGACCTTCGCCCGTCCGCTGGCATCCGTGCGGATGGTCTTGCTTGGCGCACCCGCGTCTGCGGCGGTGGGAGCTGAGGCGAATACCTGTCCCAGGGATTGAAAGAAGCAAAAGTGGACCGGGGCATTTTCCAGCGGTTGGAGCTGGCTATCGGTCACCTGGACCTCGAGCGGCGCTACGGGAATCCCCGAGGCCGGGATGCCCTGGTTATTGCCGCCCACGATTTGGATCTCCGGGCTCGCGCCATTGAAATAGTCGAGAGGGTCGGTGAGTACATGGAATTCCTCGAGGTTGGTCCGGCCGTCGCCATCCGTGTCCTCTGCGCGAGGCATGTCCGGCTGGCCGGAGTAGTAGCGCGCCCACCACGCGGGGATCTGCCCGGCGGGTGCGGAGAGGTCAAAGGCGAAGAGGTTTTTGGCCTGACCGATGTTGGCGGCGCTGAACGAGGCGTCGTCAGCGGTGGCCGGCGTCCATGGGTAGCTCGACGAGTAGCCGGCCTGGATGAGGCGGTCGTAGAACGGTTGGGCGAGGGCTTTGAGCTGGCCGAGGTTCACGGCGTTGTAGTTGCCATTCGTGCTGGCTTCGAGCGTCTGCTTGAGCGCGGTGAGGTTCGTGCCGGCTCCGCCGGGAAGGCGGGCATCCAGCTCCTCGCAGGCGCGCGCCGCGAGATTTTTGAGCTGCCCTTGGTTGATCGCCATGTAGTCGCCCGGCGGGTTGTAGCTGCCTGGCCAGCCCGGCGAGGCATTCGTGCTGGACAGGCGCGGGATGACATCGCGCTCGAACCACCAGGCCGGGTAGGCAGACGGCTTGTTGGCGGGAACCGGTGAGGCCGCGAACACGGCGAGGGCGCAAGCGAAGCAGAACAGGCCGAGGACCAGAAGGAATGGGACGTTCACTCTTGCGCTCTTGTCGGATTGGCTGGGGTTCGGCCGATTCATGCGAAAAGGGATTTCTTAACCGCAGAGAACGCGGGGAAGAGGGAGGGAAGAGGGTTCCCGCGGAGGCGCAGAGGCGCGGAGAAGAAAAAGCGAAGAGGTTTAACCGCGGATTTTCGCAGACTGACGCAGATTGAGGAGTTGGAATGAGTAAAGAACCTCGGGGCAAGCCCCGAGGCATTTGGAGGGACCGGCTCTGTCCGGTCCGTTGCGATCCATGGACGACACGGAGGTCGTCCCTCCAGGAGCAAAGCCGAAGCAAGCATCGGGGTATCAGACCCAAAGGGAATGAGGCTCGGATCGCATACCTCTGGCGGATGGGCGACTTGTTTTACTGGCTTTCTGTCAGTTTGAAATCTGCGTTCATCTGCGCAAATCTGCGGTAAAAACTCTTCTCTCATCCTCTGGGCGCTCTGTGGTTCAAATGCTTTTGCTTCTATTTACTGGGCCGTGAAGCTGCCCATCGAGAGGTCGCCTTGAGGTTCGATTTGGATCTTACTGCGCCCGGTGGTTGCGATGATAGCCCCGGTGATTGTCGTGTTGCCGCTGATCGTGGTGTCGCCGTTCTTCTTCACGACCAGGGCGTTCGAGCGGGCGGCGGCCGACTCCCCGTTGCCGATGACGAAGAGGTCGTCGGTGGGGATCCATGAATCGGCATTTCCTTGGGCAATGTTATAGCGACCGAGGACCAGCGATTCGTAGGCCTGAGCGGTAGTGAATTCGCCAAAAGCAGCGGACACTCTTCCCAGGGTGGTTGTATTTAGGCCAGTCGTGAAGGAGATAACTCCTGAAGCCTTCGTGCCGCAGCCGAGAGCAAAAGAAGTCCATCCAGATGCCCACGTAGAATAGCCGAAGGCTGCGGAGACGTCTCCTGAAGCCGTATTGCCGTACCCGCCGATTGCGGCGGAGAGGTATCCAGAAGCCGTAGTATTGTAACCGAGAGCCGTGGAGTAGTCTCCGGAAGCTGCCGTGTTCGAGCCAAGTCCAGTTGCGGCGATTCCTGTGGCAGTTGCGTTACTCCCGCTCGCAAACGAATTCGCCCCCGAGGCCACATTATTTGCGCCGAGCGTGATGCCGTTGGCAAAGTTGACTTTTCCGTCGGTGGTGACCGTGGCGGCAGAGGTCCCATTCGAGGAAACCAAGGCTGAACTGCGGAGGGAGGCGGCGTTGGCCAGGACCGTGCCGTCCGAAAGCGTGAGAGCGCGTCCCGCAGGGAGCGTGATGCCGTTAGCCGGGGAGAATGAGAGGCTGGCATTGCCGGTCGAGTCCGTAAGCGTGAGGTTTCCGCTGATCGTCGTATCGCCATTCTTTCTGACGACGAAGGCGTTGGCGCGGGTTGTGGCGTTTCCGCCGTTGCCGATGACGAAGAGGTCGTCAGTCGCGACCCAGGTGGTCGCGTTGCCTTGGATAATGTTATAACGACCGAGGACAAGAGAGTCGAAGGCTTGGGCGTGGGTCCTTTCGCCAAAGGAGGCTGTCATATCCCCAGATGCACTCGTTCCACAGCCAAAGGCGGCGGCCGCATATCCATGGGTTACTGACCCAGCACCGGTTGCGAGCGAGCAAACGCCATTTGCCTCCGTGCCAGAATTCAAGGCAGCCGAGTAGTCACCGTTGGCCACGGATCCGTATCCAATCGCAATGGAGACCAAGCCGGTTGACACTGAGCATTGCCCGATGACAGTGGACGATGCCCCAGATGCCGTTGAGCTGTAACCGAGAGCTGTGGACATGCGTCCGGAGGCTACCGTATTAGCCCCAAAAGCCGTGGAGTAGTCGCTGGAAGCTTTCGTGTTCGAGCCAAATGCCGTTGCGGCGATTCCTGTGGCACTTGCGTTACTCCCGCTCGCAAACGAGTTTGCCCCCGAAGCCACGTTATTTGTGCCGAGGGTGATGCCGTTGGCGAAATTGACTTTTCCGTCAGTCGTAGCTGTGGCGGCGGCGGTTCCGTTTGTTGTGAAGAGAGATGTGCTGCGGAGCGAGGCGGCGTTTGCAAGCGGCGTTCCGTCGGCGAGGGTGAGCGAAGCGCCTGTCTGGATGGCGATTCCGTTGGGTGCTTGGAGTTGGCCGTTTGTTGCGACCGAGACGGCGATGTTGCCGCTTGCGGTGTAGAGGGCCGAACTGCGGAGGGAGGCGGCGTTGGCCAGGACCGTGCCATCGGAGAGAGTGAGGGTTCCGGTGATTGTCGTGTTGCCGCTGATCGTGGTGTCGCCGTTCTTCTTCACGGCCAGGGCGTTCGCGCGTGCTGTGTCAGACTCCCCGTTGCCGATGACGAAGAGATCGTCGGTGGGGATCCATGTGGTGGCATCGCCTTGGACGATGTTGAAGCGGCCGAAAGCAGCCGAATCGTTGGCTTGAGCAGTCGTTTGTTCCCCGAAAGAAGTGGTCATGCTTCCGGTGGCCCGTGTTGCAAAACCAAGAGCAGTGGAGGCGTATCCAGCGGCGTATGACCATTTTCCTAATGCGGTGGAATAGGCGCCACTGGCATTTGTTCCGTAATTACCCGCGAGGGCAAAGGATCCAGAAGCAGACGTGTCAGCGCCGAGCGCAACAGCGGCCCAACCGCTTGCAACTGAGTTATATCCAGCGGAAAAGCTGGCTACGCCAATCGCCTTTGTATTGCAGCCGAGGGCTGCGCTGTAGTCACAAGCGTAGGTATTCATGCCGAGCGAGGTTGCGGCGATTCCCGTGGCAGTTGCGTTGCTCCCGCTCGCAAACGAGTTTGCCCCCGAGGCCACATTATTTGTGCCGAGCGTGATGCCGTTGGCAAAGTTGACTTTTCCGTCGGTGGTGACGGTCGCTGCGACATTTCCGGACGAAGCATACAGCGACGATGCGCGTCCGCTGGAAAGGGTCGAGCCGTCGGCGAATGTGAGGGTTGCGTTGGGAGAAATCATCACGTTCTTGCTGAACGTGACATTTCCTGCGGTGAGACCCGCAGGAATGTTGACAGCTCCTGTTGCGCCTATCGTGAGCGAGCTGTCAGGTGCGTTTCCGTCGATCACAAGGGGATTGGCGTTCCCTGTGCTATTTGTAATGAGAAACGGATAGTTTTGGGCTGAAGATCCCACCCCAATCGCCCAAGTGCGCGCACTCTGCCTATTCAGCGTGACCTCAGGGGTTCCATTCGAAGTGACGAACAACTTGCCGAGGCCGTTTACGACAACGCCATTCGTGTTTGTGCTGTCAAAGAAGCGCCCGGGGCTTCTAGCAATTGTGTAGTTGCCAGATAGTGCAGGATAAATGGTTGCCACGGTAGTCAGCTGGGTGGCGCTATCCACAGATTTGATCATATATCCAGACACGGTGTCGCCTGGAGCGACGGCAGAGGTGAATGCCGTTCCGGTGCCGGCAATCGTGTAGCTCCCCACTGGACCAGAGATCGTCCCATTCCCCGGAGCTGCAGCACTGGCTTGCGAGTGAAGGGTGCCTCGTGGGGTGGAAGTGCCGATTCCGAGCGTGGCATTATTGCTCAACGTGACATTTTTTGTAAATGTTGCGGTGTTATTGAACGTGGCAGCGCCGGTATGCGTGGTTGTGCCAAGCGTCGTGGTTCCTGTGACTGCGAGGTTTTTGGAGGCGCTGACATCGCCGCTCTTTTTGACGACGAAAGCATTCGCACGGGCAGTGGCGTTGCCTCCGATGCCGATGGTGAAGAGGTCGTCGGTGGCGACCCACGCGGTCGAGTTGCCCTGGGCGACGTTGAACCGGCCGAGGACGAGCGAGTCGTAGGCTTGGGCGATCGTGCCTTCGCCGAAGGCTGTTGCCGAGGTGCCTGTGGCCGTGGCATTGCTGCCGCTCGCGAGGGAGCTACTGCCCGAGGCCGTCGAGTTGGAGCCGTGGGCCGTAGCCGATATTCCGGAGGCCGTGGCATTGTTACCGCTTGCGAAGGCGTTTGTCCCGGACGCGGTATTGTTGGTGCCGAGGGTGACGCCATTCGGAAAATTCACTTTTCCGTTGGGGGATGTGCTGGCGGAGACGGTTCCATTGGATGTGAAGAGAGACGAATTGCGCGCGCTTGTGAGAATCGTGCCGTCGGAAAATTGGACCCCGGGGCCAGTTCCGGCCAGCGTGATCAGTCCCGTATTGGGATTGAGGATGATCCCAGGCGCGCCGGCTGCGCCGAACAGGCTCAGCGCGTTGAGCGAATCCAGCAGCATCTTGTTCATTGGGATTCCGACGCCGTTATCCTGCCAGGAAAACGTGGTGCCCGGGCGGGTCGAGGTGAGGCCGAGAGTGAACGTTGTCCCATTCTCTGTGTAATGCCACAAGGCCGCCGACTGGCTGGTGCCGGTCGTGCCGAAATCGAGATCCCCCGCAATATGCGCCTCGCCCTGGACGGTCAGGTCGCCGGCCTCGGCCCCCGAGGCATTGACCGCGAAATTCCCGGCTGACTCGCTGGCGGCCAGGATCGGATGAGTTCCCAGCGCGATCGCCGCAGCGATTCCGGCCAGTTGGTGTGAAAATTTGATAGCAGGCTTCATGGTTTTTTTTCGGAGAGGGCGGGAAGATACCAAACCCGGAGGGAGGCTGTATCTACGTAGTTTTACGAAAAATGCAGCGCCTCAGGTAAAAATGGAGCGGCGCCGCCCTCGTCCTCGTGGGATTGGAATCGGAGGAGGGACCGCGAACGATTTTCGCCATCGGGCCGGGGGCGACCCGACTCCTTTGGTAGAAGCGAATGAAGTACCCCGGGGCAAGCCCCGAGGCATTTGGAGGGACCGGCTCTGTCCGGTCCGTTGCTATCGACGGACGACACGGAGGTCGTCCCTCCAGCAGCGAGGCCGAAGCAAGCTTCGGGGTATCAGACCCATAGCGTATGAATCGAACGCCTACGGGTGGAGCATCTATCGCGCTGACGGCCCCCGGGCGCCCCGGAAGCTGCGCCAGCGATCCAGGGGCAGGGAGGCGATCGCCATCAGCACGAGCTGGCTGACCACGAACCCGGCGAGCCACGGCACCGCCCTGTTCATGAACCCATAAGAGTGCAGGCCAACGCCGAGCATGTTCACCCCGAACCAGGAGAAGCTCGTGATCGCGCTCCCGAAGATCGCCATCACCATCAGCCCGCGCTGCCCGATGAGCCCGCCCAGGCGGGCGTGCAGGATGATCGCGCACCAGAGCACGATGAGCAGCGCCCCGTTTTCCTTAGGATCCCAGCCCCAAAACCGGCCCCATGACTGGTCGGCCCAGATGCCGCCGAGCACGGTGCCCACAAAGCTGAAAAGCGTTGCGAAGCAGATCACGCCGTAGGTCATCCGGGCGAGCGATTGCGCCGACTCCTTCGTCAGCGAGCGGGTGAACACCCCGCGCAGGACATAGATGATCGCGAGGGTGCCAGCGAGGAACATCGCGGAGTAGCCGAGCGTGATCGTCACCACGTGGGTCGCAAGCCAGATGTTTGTGTCGAGCATCGCCTGCAGCATCTCCAGCGTGTCCCCGCTGCCGGCGAGGTGGTGCGCGATGATCAGCGTGAGGAACCCGATCGCTGCGGCGCACGCCGATCCGACGCCATCCCGAAAAATCTTTTCCAGGATGAGCCCGATGATCACCGTCCCCCAGCCGATAAAGACTGCCGACGAGTAGAGGTTGGTGACCGGCGGGCGCCCCTGGAGATACATCCGCGAGCCAAGCCCGAAGGTATGGATGGCGAACGCGAGGATCAGCACGTAAAATGCCGCGCTGGCCAAGCTCCGGCTCGCGCCCAACCACGAGGCGCACACGACCAGAAACGCGAGCACATAAAGCCCCATGGCCTGGTAAAACGGCTCGAGCCGGTTGAAGAGAAACTCGTATGCCGCGTGTCCGGACGCCTGCGGCTCGTTCTTCGCCATCCAGCCGGACAGCTCGCCAAGCTGCCGGTTGAACTGCGCGGGATCCCCGGCCTGATAGGCGTCGCCGGCGCGGGCATACGCACCGGCGACCGGGCTCAGCTCCCCGGTCGAGATCGTCTGCAGCAGGCTTGCTCCCATCGACAGCCACTCCTCGCGCGGAGCCGCGCCCCCCCGGCTCGGCGGCACGGGCAGCACGTATCCCATCTCGGCCATCGTCTCGCAAAGCGCGGTGAGCTTCGCAAAGGAATCAAACGCCCCCTGATCGAACATTTCGTTCTTCGCGCGCCGCTTGATCGCCTCGAGCCCGGCCGGAAGCGTTTTTACCCCGGCTGCGATCTCGCCGGAGAAATCCTTCGCCCCCTCCGGTCGCAGGCTATTTTTCAGGCGCTGGTAAACGACCAGCGAGTTGAGCAGGTTGAAGGTTGCCGTCTGGAAAGGCGTGCGCTTTGCTGGCTCGATCTTTTCGGCGTGCTGCCCCTGGATGCCGATTCTTTCAAAGAACGGCTGGAGCTCGGAGAAGCTGAAATACTTCCGGTCGTTCTGCTCCCACCCGAACAGGCCGAGCACTTCGGGGTTGTTGATGACGAATGCCGGGTAGCTGTCTGCGAGGGGGGCGTTGAACATCGCGTCCGCCAGCCAGCGCGTGGCGCTGAGCGTGCGGCCGTCGTCCAGCCGCAGGGTCTGCTTGCCGCGGAGGATGAGCAGCGCGTTGCGCGCCACCGTGTCGAACGGCTTGTTCCGGCCCTCGGAGAGCACGGGAAGCTTTCCGAACGCGGAGATGTCGAAATCTCCAGGGGCGGATTTTGGCATCCGTGAGCTTGATGCGACCCAAAGCACAGCCCCCGCCAAAACGATCCATGGAAAATAGCGTTTCATTTTGCGGAGCGGGATTTCCGCCGGCGTAAAAATCCGGCAAAGTGGTAGGTGAGCTGGAAAAGCAGCCCTGCGCTGACGATGACGCAGGCGAGGTACGGCGCGATGAAGCTCGGGTTATAGACGACCTGGAGGATCGTGGCCGCCTCGTTCTCCTCGAACCCCGACTGGAAAAACGTCTCGCCGCGATACCGCAGCGGGTGGTTCATAGAGATGAGCACGTCCCGGCGCTCGTTCCGCTCCGGGTCGTTCAGCACCGCGCGGCTCGCAAAGTTTTTTGCGATCTGAGTTCCGGCATAGCGCTCGTGGGTGAACTTCTGCAGCGTCAGGCTGAACGGCTTGTAATACCTCGCCTGGCGCATCACGAGCCGGTAGGGCTTGCCCGCGAAGGAAAATGTCTGCGGCTCGAGCTGCGCTGAGACAAGCCATGTATCGGAGGCCGGCGAAGGGGCTCCTCCGGAAGAGATCTCGATCACCGCGCCTGCCGAGTCGCGGGAGTTCTCGGCCGTCGCGTGCGGCATGCTGGACAGCGCGATGTGCGCGCCCGCGCCCCGGGTGGCCGCAGGGGCCGCATTCGCTCCGGCCTGCTCGAGCGGCTGAAGCTGCGCGTTCTGGTAAAAACTCCTGACGGTGATCTGGAAGGGAAGGCTGCCCGGAGCGATGGTTCCTCCGCGCTTCAGCCGACCCTCGGGGATCGCCGTAACATGATCAAAATCCTTGTCCGAACCGTCAATCAGCGCCAGCTCGATCGCCCGGAAATCCTCGGAGTAGTTTTTTGTTTCTCCTGGTGCCAGGCGCATGAAGCTTTCGACCGAGAACAGATCGGTAAAAAGCCCTCCCGCGAGCATGATGATCAGCCCGGCGTGGGTGAGGTGGATGCCGAGCTTGCTCCACGACCAGCGGAACCTGCGCAGGTGAGCTGCGACCAGGTTGACGAGCAGCACGCCGCCGATCAGATGTCCGCCCGGGAATACCGGGAGGGCCAGGCCCTGCGACCCGGCCGGCCACCAGACGATCAGGCTTTGAAAATACCGCTCCTGAACTTCATGGATGCCGAAGCTCACCTGCGCCAGCGTCCCCACAAAGACCAGCACCATCGCTGCGGAGAGGCAGACGATCGTAAGCTTCAGCGACGAGATGAAATCAAGGAATCGGCGGGCCATTTCGGTCAGGGTGGCAATGGCCCCGGCTCGAGGGGCTTTGGAGAAGCGGGCCGTGCGAGGCCCACGGTCCCTATCCATTGGACAAACGCCTCTTTCTGCGACCCGGCGAGGGCAGCATTTCCACGCATCTTGAAAAAGAATGTTCTGCCGGCCCCGGAGGCGATGCCCGCGACGATTCGCCCGTCCTTGGCCGGATCTCCGCCTTCCGGCAGGCCCTCGAGATCGACGAGCGTGACGTCGCCGAGCGGCGAACCCATGTGGCTGACGATCTTCGCAAGCTGGCTGGCGGTAATTTCCGGCTGGCCGAGCTGCGACAGCCAGCGGTTGATGTTATCGAGGACGCCGCCCCCGGGCCCCGCAAGGATCACCAGAGAAATGTCGGCGCTCTCCCCGCTGTCCCCTTTGACAAGGAAGCTCTCCTGCCGCATCGACGAGAGCGGCTTCACCTCCCAGCTTGCTGGCGGGTTGCCAGTCACAACCTCCTGCGCAGGGACAGCGGATTCCTCGCGGGCGCCTGCGGCCTGGCCCTCCGGCTCCGCTTTCGAGGCGCGATAAACCTTCGTGGCATCCTTGTCCTTGCAGCCGGAAAAGAGCCCGCATGCAAAAAGCAGCCAGCAGAGAATCGCCCGGGGAAATTTCATAAGAAACCCGAACGGATCGATGGTCAGTCCGTGCATACGTGCAGTTTCTTGATCAGCGCAGCCACCGGCGTTTCTTTCTTATTCGGGAACCGACCCACCGCGCGGCTGATGTTGCTGCGATCTCCCATCCCCAGCGTTTGGCAAACCCACTCATCACCTACGACCGCATCGGCAGGGCGTCCTCGCCTCACTGGGAAATTTCGGCGAGGAACTTCTGGGCGATCGGCATGCGTCGGCCGATCCCGAACGCGCGTCCGGTGACCTTCAATCCCGGAGCGGCCTGCTCGCGTTTGTATTCGTTGAGGTCCACGCGGCGGATCACCCAGCGGACGGTTTCCTCCTCAAAGCCGCGCGCGCTGATCGCCCGGGCGCTGAAGTGCTCTTCGACATAGAGGCGGAGGATCTCGTCGAGGATCTCGTAGGGCGGGAGCGAGTCCTGGTCGGTCTGGTTCGGACGCAGCTCCGCGCTCGGAGGCTTTTCGATCGTGCGCCTGGGGATCACGTCGCGGCCGGCGCTGCGGTTGAGAAATTCGGCGAGCCGGCAAACTGCGGTTTTTGGGAGGTCCGAGATGACCGCGAGCCCGCCGCACATATCGCCGTAGAGGGTGCAATACCCGACCGCCAGCTCGCTCTTGTTGCCGGTCGTGAGCAGGAGGTGGCCGAACTTGTTCGAGAGCGACATGAGGGTGAGCCCGCGCAGCCGGGCCTGCATGTTCTCTTCTGTCGTGTCCTCTGCGGCCCCGGCAAACGATTCCGCCATCTGAGCTTTGAGGGCTTCGAAGCTGGCCGAGATCGGGATTTTCAGGCATTTCATGCCGAGGTTTTTTGCGAGGAGGAGGGCGTCCTCGACGCTGTGTTCCGAGGAGAACGGCGAGGGCATGGCGACCCCCGTGACGCGGTCTGCTCCGAGCGCCTCGACCGCCAGGCAGGCCGTCACCGCGCTGTCAATCCCGCCGCTGAGCCCGAGCACCGCCGTGCGGAACCCGCATTTGTTCATGTAGTCGCGGAGCCCCAGCACCAGGGCATCGCGCAGGTCGCGCAGGTCGTTGATGGGTTCGTGCTGCCAGGGGATCAGGCTTGCCTGCGAGCCTTCCCCGCAGAACTCGGCCTCGTGGTTCATATCGCCGATGTCGAGCAGGAACGATCCCTCCCGAAACCCGGGGGCCTGGATCCAGAGGGCGCCGTCAGACGTGGCCGCGAGCGAATGCCCGTCAAAGACGAGCTGGTCGTTCCCGCCCACGGCATTGCAGTAAAAGAACGGGATCCGGTGCCTGCCGGCCTGCAGGCGGATCATCTCCCGCCTTTGCTCGGGCTTTCCGACATGGAATGGGGATGCGCTGATATTCAGGATCGCGGCGGCTCCGGCAGCCACGAGATCGCGAACCGGATCATGCACGTAGAGCCCGCGCGGGAGGAACTCCGGAGTCCAGATGTCCTCGCAAATCGTGATCCCAATTTTTCGGCCGCCGATTTCGATCGGAGCGACGGATCCGGCAGGCTCAAAATACCGCGCCTCATCGAAGACGTCGTATGTCGGCAGCAGGGATTTGAAGACCTTCCGGATCGGCTGCCCGCGCTCGAGAACGGCTGCCGCATTGCGGAACGGACGCCCGGAGGCATGCGTGTCCACGTAGCCGACCACCCAGGCCGCCTGCCCGACCTGCGCGTGCAGCTCCTCGAGCGCCTTCAGGTTTGCAGGGACAAAATCGGATTTAAAAACGAGATCCTGCGGCGGGTAGCCGGCCAGGGAAAGCTCGGGAGTGAGGATGATCTCCGCCCCCTGACGTTCGAGGCTGGCGGCCGCCGAGGCGATCTTTTCCGCATTCCCTGCGAAGTCGCCGACGGTCGAGTTGATCTGTGCGATCCCTATTTTCACCAGAACCCCCATTGCCGGGTCGCCATGATGTAGATGCCGAGCCCGAGGTTTGTGATCGCATGCGCGGCCACGCAGGCCGCCAGGCTTTTCGTTTTGACGAGCAGCCCGTTGTAGATGCATCCGGTCAGGAAGGCAGATGGCCAGTCGGGCATCCCATGCGCCAGCATGAAAAGCCCCGCCACACCAAAAAATGAGAGCGGGCGGAACGCGCCCAGCGCGACATTTCCAAAATCCTCCCGGATCAGGTAGCGCATCAGAAATCCGCGCCAGAAGATCTCCTCGACGAGCGGCACGATGACGACGAGCCGGGCGAAGCGCGCGGCAACCGTCAGCCAATAGACCGCGGGGGTCGCAGAAAAAACTGTCGGGTCGAACCCCTCCGTGCGCCGGGCTAAGCCGAAGAGCTCCTGAGGGGACAGCCAGAGGGCGAGGACGAGCAGCCCGGCCACTGCGGCCGCAAGGAAACCGCCCGCATTTCCGAAGTCGTAGCGCCTCCAGTAGAAAACGATCGCCGCCCCGCACAGTAAGGTCTGGAGCGGGTAAACCCAATATTCCGGCCTGCTGAGCAGGAGGTTTTCCGACCCTCCTCCGAGGCTCCTTACGCCCGCTGCGAGCGCCAGCCCGCCCATGAAAATGCCAAACGGCAGGACGTAGGCGGAGAGCTGGTCGTGGTTGGCGCGGTCCATGGCGATCCTGCATCCTACCCGAAACCGGCCCACGGTGGGAACACTTTTGCTTTCCGTCAGCCCATCCGCTCTGCTAATGCCTTAGCGCGTGACGAAAAATCCCGTCTATCATTTCTTTTACTCCCCGGGAAATGTGGGACCGCTCATCCTGCGGCTCTCTCTCTCTGGAATCTTTTTTTACCATGGAACCCAGAAGGCGCTGGGATGGTTTGGCGGGCCGGGGTGGCAGGGAGCCGTTGAGGCTTTGGCCGGGTTCGGGCTGCCGGCCGTGGTGACCTCCCTGGTGATCGCCATGGAGATCGCCATCTCCCTCTCGCTGTTTTTTGGGTTTCTGACGCGGCTTGCAGGGATCGCGGCCGCGATCGTGATGTCCGGTGCCCTGATCGTTCTGTCCGGGCAAGGGGCGGCCTTTGCAGATCTGGAGCTTCCGGGAATCATCTTGGCTGCGGGCCTCGCCATTGCCTGCCTCGGCGGCGGAGCCCTCTCCATCGACCGAGCGATCAGCCGGAACCTCCTTCCGCTCGTTGGATAATACCGGCATTTCCCGAAGATCGGTCCGGGCGGCCGCCGCCGGCGCGGGGATCTTCACCGCCGCATATTTTCTTATTGCTTCCGGGCTCCTGCGGCGGTGGCTGCGGAAATCTGCGCCTCCCCCCTGTGATTTATCCGGGCTCGAGCCCGCCACGTTTTTTCGCCCGATCAAATCCGGCGAGCCCGGGCTAGCGCGGAATCTGGAGGCCTTTCTCGAGGGGGTCGAGCCGGGCGACCGGATCCTCTTCGGCGCGTCCGGCGCCGCCGAGCGCGCGCTCTGCGCGGCGCTCGCCAGGAAATTTCCGAATCTGGACATCCAATGTCCCCCCCTCGGCGGCTTGGCATGCTTGAACCCAAAGGTCGGGAAGCTCGTGCAGATGGAGCCTCTGGCGACACACGACCGGTGGATCGTCCTCGATAGCGATGCCTGCGCTGACGGCCGGTTTTTGCGGGCCTTCCGCCTCGAGTGGCAGGAGTCCGCAGCCGCCGCATTTTCGGCCCCGTATGTTTTTGAGGATGGGGGGTGCCTGGCCTCCCGGCTCGACGCGGCGGGGACCGAGCTCGCTCTCTGGCCTGGCGTGGCGGTCCTCCGCGCCGCCGGGCGCGTGGATTTTCTTGCCGGCGCCTGCATGGGGGTCAAGGGCGAGGCCCTCCTC
>JBAXXX010000102.1:0-13618 GCA_037127695.1 Verrucomicrobiia bacterium
GCTACAACAAAGGCCTGACGCTTGCCGAGGGCGCCACCCTGTCCGGCACCGGCACATTTGCCCCGGCTGGGATGACCCTCACAGCCAACCTCGCCGACGGGTTCACGACCATCGCGCTGGGCAATCTTCTCACAAGGGCCAACAACCTCGAACTGACGCTCACGGGGATCACCGTCGGCACCTACACCTTGTTCTCAGGCACCGTGAACGGAACGTTTGCAACGATGTCGATCGGTGGAAGCTCTTTGACCGGAGCGGGAGGAAATTTCAGCGGGACTGTCGGCGGGAACGCTTACTCCTTCACCAATGCGGACAACCAACTGGTCGTCACCATTCCCGAGCCCTCGACCTGTGCGCTCCTGGCCGCCGGCCTCATCGTGCTGGCGGCGTTGCGCCGCCGGCATTCGTCCGGATGCCGGCGGGCAGCCAACGCATGAAACCTGATAAAATCCCCCGGCTTTTCCGGGGATTTTGGTGCCTCCCCCCGCTGGGATTTCAGATTGAATTCTCACCGGAAGAGGAGAAAATTATGACGTGTCTGCGAAGCCTCTGCTGATCTACGATGGCGAGTGCCGGTTCTGCTGCCGGTGGATCGAGGTATGGAAAACGGCCACCGGGGATCGTGTGGCCTACGAAAGCTCGGAGACTGCAGGAGCGCGGTTCCCCCAGATCACACCGGAAGAATTTTCGCGTTCCGTGCAGTGGGTCGGGTTGGACGGCTCCATCTGCTCAGGGGCGGAGGCGGCGTTTTCGGCGCTGGCCACGTCGACACGGTTTGGACGGATGGCGCTGCTGCTTTATCGGAGGATGCCGGTGTTCGCGCGTGCGGCGGAGGCCGCCTATGCCGGGATCGCTGCCCACCGGGTCTTTTTTTCGGCGTTAACACGGATCCTCTGGGGAGCTGACGAGCGGTGATCCCATGTGGGCGAGAGGGATCGCCTTGGACTAGCACGATGAAAACCGCCATGGAAAAGCACACCAACCGTCTCGCAAACGAGAAGTCCCCTTCCCTCCTCCAGCATGCCCACACCCCGGCGGATTGGCATCCATGCGGAGAGGAAGCGTTTGCGCGATGACATCGTATCGCGAGAAATGCGGCATCGCCGTTCTCGGGGTTCTCTCATTTCTGGCGCGAATTCAAACCCGAAGGGTTGGCCGCGCTTCCGATTTTTGCGAGCGCATGCTGCACGACAGAGGGGCGGTCGGCGCGCGGCAGGAGTTTGACCTCCTCCATCGACTCGAATAGCCGGATGCAGGCATCCGCATATTCCAAGCCGCAAAGCTCGACCAGAAGCCGTGTGCCGCGGTCCATCAACTTCTTGTTGCTCAGGTCAACCCAGCTCATCCAGTTCCCGGTGACTCGGCCAAGACAGATCATCGTTCCGGTCGAGACCGTATTAAGGACCAGCTTCAACGCCAGATGCTCCATGAGACGCAGCGGCGTTTTCACGGTGTGGAACGGAATGACATAGCTGCTGAAGCCTGCCGGCTTCCCCCCGATAATGAGTGCAGCCCTTTCCTTGTATGGTTCCGCTGCCCGCGCAAACGCGGCGTCAAGGGCCGCATTTTCACCGCCGAGCTTCACCAGCACCGCGGCATTGACCGGGCTTTCGATTCGGCAAGGGGCGGCCTCATTGCCGACAATCAACTTCATGATTTCCTTGGAGTGGATGGCCGGGGGATTGGCTGCGGTGTTGGCGTCAGCTCCCATTTCCGCATAATCACTAGCGCTCCATTCCAGGCAGCGGGGAAGCCGGCCTCCCAAACAGCGGAACCACGTATCCTGGGTGGAGTAAAGCGGGTTTTTGACAAAAGCCCACGACTGTGGAGATGTGCAGTCATCCTGCTTCCGAAAGGGCGGCAACATAAAGGTAGGGGACCGCTCGGTGGTGTCGGTAAAGATGTCCAGCAGGAATTCATCGGCAAAGTAGGTGAGCTTGCCTTCCCGCCGGTAAATTCCAGCCTCGAAATCAATGTAGGCGGCCATGCTTTTTATCGCCTCCTCGCCAGCCACCTGGTCGAGCACCCCCGCAAACCCTTCACCAAAATCCAAAATCTCCTGATTTTCCCTGAGCCCGCCGTCAGTTGCCAGCAACCGGGAAAATATGATCTCCAGCGCCGCTCCGGCTATCAGCTGCTCAGCGGTCGTCGCCTGCATCCGGGTTGACCCGGCAATAGCCATCGGGCCGCAGTGCAGGTCGAGCACGCATACCCCAGGGTTCGTTATGGCCTGCCGGGAGCGCTCCAGAAAACTGCAGAGCAATGCGGCAGGGTTGTTAAAGAGCAGAAAGACCGGGGCGCCGAGCTTGACTGCCGCCTCAACCGTTCCGAGGACGGAAGACGTCTCGCCCCCTTCCGTAATGGCGATCAGCATATCATTAGCACCGACATTCATCTCCTGCACCTGCCGCCGCCCAAATTCCTGGTAGTCCTCAAAAAACTCGACGGAGCGGACCAGCGCATAGTCTCCGCCGGTCATGATGCTGCTTACCGCGTTGCCATAGCGGTTAACAAAGCCACCCGCAATAGCAGGATGATCTTTGACCGCCTGAACCCCGTCCCTCCACATGGCCTCGAGCAGAATGCTGATGCGCCCGGTCGCGCCGCATCCGGAGAAGATAATACGTCCTCCGTTCCGCAGCGTTTTCTCCCCGCTGTCAACCAGTTTTGAGAACTCGCTTCCGGCAAGAACCCTGCGCGCCATGCACAAGACATCACGATCTGGAAGCTGGAGGGTCCTGATGCCACCAGCAGTGCTGGCCCGGAAGTCCGCATCCACACGTGCCGTCAATGGATTGGACTGCTCGGTGGGCAGAATGCCGAGGTGAAACTGTGTTTCATTCTGAATAAAATGCTTCGCCTGGATGAGCGCGTCGGAGTTGTTCTTGCTGTTGCTCATATTAAGGTTTTCTAGCAGGAAGCTTAGATCGGTTCAAACAGGATGCTCTTAGGCCGGTTGAGGTGAGTGCAGCCTTGGAGTTTGCAGGATTTTTTGAAACCACCGCGCGGTGGTGTCCGGCCGAGGCCTCTGCGGGCTACCCGTCGCAAGCGGCCGTCTCGCCGGTTGCGACATTGATCGTCCATGGCCTGGGGGATGGAAGCAGAAGTTTTCCGCCGCCGATTTCGAGCGGCATCCAGAGGTAGCGGCTGTCCCACTGCTCCTCCGGCCGCCACTGGTCGCCGGCGTAGATCACGGCTGTCGCTTTCGTGCCGGCGATCTTGATGAGGTTTGTGGACTGGGACATGTAGGTAAGGGTATGCGCCGGGGCGAAGTCCTGGAACTCGCTCCAGGGGCCTTCGAGGCTCTCGGCCGTCGCGTATTTGTTGGCGTTTGGCCACCAGCCGGTCAGGGCGGAGCCGACCACGTAGTAGAGGCCGTCATAGCGGACGATCGCGCCGCCCTCGAGCGGGGAGCGGATCAGGCACACCTCGCGGTCGACATCGAGGCCGTCGGCGGTGAGCGAAGCGATGTAGAAACCGTTTTCCGGGCGGGACTCAAAAATCAGATACGGGGTTCCGTCGTCGTCGAGGAACTGCCCGATGTCCCGGCTTTCCTTCCCCAGCGGGCGGAAGCTGCGGAGGTATTCGTAATCTCCGTCAATCGTGTCGCATGTCGCAACTCCAACCCGGGCGATGCTGTAGGATGGCGCCCCCGGCCCGAGCTGCCCGTCCATGTGCATATACATCACGAACTTTCCGGTCGCCGGGTTGGGGAAAACTTTCGGGCGTTCGAGGACCCAGTCCGGCCCGAATCCAGGGGGTGCCTGGATGGCGAGAGCCTGGTTCCGGAACGTCCATCGCGCGAGGTCGCGCGAGGAATAGCACGCGACATACCTTTTCTCCGGGTCGTTGTCCTTCGATCGATCCTCGCCAAACCAATACCACAAGTCCCCGGATTTGATGATCCCTCCGCCGTGCGCCTGGATGTGCTTGCTGCGGTCATCCGGCCAGAGCAGGCCCGGGCGGATGGCGTTTGCGGCGTCCTTTTCCAATATCGTGGCGGGGTTGGTCATGGCGTGTTATTGCTCCGACTAAGCCCCGAGGCAAGGAGCAGCGTTCAAAACAACTCTTTTTCTGCGGGCGATCGCTGGCGGCGGCGGCTATTTCTGCTGCTCCTTCTCCAGGGCGTAGAGGAATTCGTAAAGCATCGCGGAGGAGCCGATCGTTTCGGTGATGGTGAACTCGCTCGATGCCTCGGATCCGCTGCCTTGGTCCACCCAGTGGCGGCCGGGAGGGATCTTGGAGGAGGGATACCATTTTACATTGTTGATGCCCCCCTCCTTCGGCTGGCCGGCGAGCCCGTAAATCGTGATGCCGGGAGCGGTCTTGCCGGTCTTTTCGGGGCCGGAGTAAAGAAGCGGGTTGAGCTGGGGCTGGATCGGATGCCTTGCGCCGAGGCCTGTGATGAAGCCCTTGGAGAGCGGGTTGCCCCCGAGCTGAAAATCTGCATTGAGGCTCGCGGTAGTGAGATACTTGGGATCTTTGGTCAGCAGGTAGGCAAGGATGCTGCTGAATGCCTGATGCCCGCCGCCGTTGAACGTACCCCATCCATTGGCCACACCGACGCGGGTTCCATTGCGGTAGGGCGCGTCGCGCGTGGTCTTCGCGTCGCCCTCGGCATTATCCTTGATGGACTTGATCATATCCTTCCGAATCGTCTCATCGACACCCGGCTGCTTCGATTTCACATACGCCCAGCGGACGAGGTTCGGGAGCCAACCGAATGACCAGTGGGCCTTCAGGGCACCGTCTTTGTAAAGGGCGGTGAAGTCCTGATTATATGAGGCGTCCCCGGTCGTGTTGAAAAGCTCGGCTGCCGCATAGGCCTCCATCAGCTTGTTGCCGCTGCGCTTTTCCTCGTCGGGCGTCAGGCCTTGATCCGGGTTGGCTTTCGCCCACGCGTAGGCGGATTTGGCGGAGGCCGCGAGCTTGTCGGCCCTGGCCGCGTCGAACGGACGGAGGAGCCGCGCGACTTGGGCGGCAACCGCCGCGTATTCTGTGGCGGAATTGTTCCTCGGATCGAGAAGGCCGAAGGCCGGACGCTTGCCTTTCTTGCCTTGAACCTCGCGGATGTAATCCTGATCGTTGCCCTGGCCGAGATAAATCGCGCCGTCGGGCCGCTGGTTGTCCTGGTAAAACGAAAGCCCCCAGAGCGCCTCGTCAAGGACGTCGGGGATTTTGTTTCCGCTTTCCGGCAGGTTCAGATCCTTGTCTTTGAAGACATCCGGGAACGCCTCGTAAATGAGCAGCGACTGGCCGGCCGCGCGGAGGTGGTAGGTGAACGTGTCGTCGTCGCCGGCGTCAAAATACCCGCCGGAAAATTCCTTCGATTTCTCGCCGGGCTTGGGGAGGTAGTTCGGATTATCGACGCCGAAGCCGGACTCGTAGGTCGCGCGGTGGGTGATCGGCCGCGGGAACTCGGTATTTTCGCGTTTGAGTTCAGTTCCCGAGCGCTGGTGAAAAAACGCGCGCATCGTGTGGTAGTAGAGGTCCTTGATCCCGTTCGCGAGGCCGACTCCGAAGGTGTCCGAGCGGGCGAATCCGGGGATGCGGATGTGATATTTCCCCGGAGGCAGCTGCTCGATTTTCATCTCCGAGACATTTTCTCCGCTGGTCGGATCCGCCGCCGCTCTTGGCAGGATGTCCCCGGCAAGCACGGGTTTGCCAGTCGCCTCGTCCACGACTTCAAATTTTTTCATGTCGGAGAAATCGACCGTGCCGAGATCCCCGGCCCACCAGCCCAGGTAGGCGTATCGCTCGTTGGCCAGTGCGCTATAGGCAACCTGGTTCACCTTGATCGCTGGAGTGATCGTCTTGTCGGGCGAGCAGGCCACCTCCATCTTCCGCGTGAACCGCTCCGGGATCGCCGGAACGCTCACCGTGCAGGTCTCGCCCGGCTTCAGCGGCTGGGGCAGCTTCAGATAAAACGTGTGGCTGTAGAGAACGACCTCGGGAAAGCTGGCAACATTCCCCTTCCAGAGCTCGACCGACTGGCGGCCGACCTTCTCCGGCTGAAATACCTTCCCTCCCCCGCATTTCAGCGAAAAGGCCTCCGGCTTCTGAAGCGCGGACATCGCGTCGTTGTTCAACCCCGGCCCGCTTTCTCCCATCGCGCCATCCACCGTCACGGCCAGAAGGTCCGGCCGGATCGGGTAGACCGACCGGATGCCTTTGAAGTGCCCGAGCTTCTCGGCCGCTTCAAACACGCGGGCACGCTCAAGCTTGAGCTTGGCGTCAAAATACCCGTCCGGCGCAGACTCTACGCGTGCGAAGTGCTCCTTGGTTTTTGCCTCGTCCGCCCGGAAATCCTTGTCCGAAAGCGTGACCGCGAAGATCGCGGGGACGGCGGTCCCGGCCGAGCGCAGCACGATTTTTTCGATCGGCTTTTCGGGCGACGGGTTTTTCCACTGCATCGCCCAGACGCCGATCAGTTTTTTCCACTTCACGCTATAGACGTTCGTGCCCATGAATATCGGCCAGCTTGCGGCCCCGGAGTTGTCCCACCAGGCGCCCGCAAACCACTGGCGGATCTCGATCTCGTCCCGGATCGGGATCGCCTCGCGCGTGCCATCCTTGTAAACCACCTCGTAGGTCGCGACCTGGTAGTTCTTCGCCGCCTTTTCGGGCGCGCCCGCCGCTGTCTGCAAGAAGTAAATGAACGGTGCCACCTTGCCTCCGATCGGGATCTCAACGGATTCCGGCTTGTCCTTTCCGCGCGCCGCCCCGCGCAGCATGATGACCGAGTTCCCCCCGTTGGCCTTCGGGTCGATCAGATCGAACTCGTATCCATTGCGCTCGACTTTTCCGGACGGGATCGGCGGATAAACAGCCATGTCGTTGATCCCCTCGTCGGTCCATCCCCCCTGGCCGTTATTGGCGATCCCATCGTCCTCGAGCGGAGTGTTCGCCTGGGATTTGATGTCCAGGAGGGTGGTTTCGCCGCGAACGGCGGGAAGTAATGCCAGCAGGAGGCCGGCGAGGAGGAATGGTTTCATGGGAGGGTTTGGTTGGGTGCCGGGTTCTCTGGCGGGTGAATGTTGATTGGAGCTTGGGTTTGCAATTCCTATGCCGGCAGGACGAGCTGGGGGTACCAGACATCCCGCTGCCGCTGCATGCGGATCCTGGCCAGCCCGGTGAGATCGAAGCTGAACCGGCTCACTGGAAACGGCGGGATCGCAAGGAGAAAACCGAGGAGCGCCGAATGCGATCCGCCATGCGCAAACACCGCCAGCTTCAAATCCATCGCGCAATCATCCAGCACGTAGCCGCCATGCCGGGCATGGACTCCGATCTTTTCCAGCTCCTTTAAAAATGGCGGCCCGACCCGGCTGAGCATGTCCAGGCAGCCCTCGCCCAGAGGGGTTTTCCATGTCTGCTCGGCATGGTAGTCTCCCGCCGCCGCATTGATTTTTTCCCACTGGGTGCTATCGGCCTGCGCGGTCTCCAAATCCGGGAGCCATTCCCGGAGAAAGGAAAACCGCGACAGCGGGACGTTCCGCCCCTCCAACGCAAGGTGGGCGGTAAAAACTGCCCGGCCATAGGTTGATGTCCAAGCCAGATCAATCGTTTCGTCGCGCAATTTGGTTCCCATTGCGCGCGCCTGCTCGATACCGAGCTCGGTCAAAAATCCTTCTGCAGGAGGCAGTGGCTCTGCGTAAGGATCCCCCGCTGCTTTTCCGTGCCGGATAAGAAGAATTTCCATTGGTCAACAAGACATCTATATGAAATCGCCCACCCGGCAAGGCGAATCTTTAATTTTCGATGCTGAATGGTTCCCGCCCTGCGACATCCCGCCCGCCGCGCCTCGTCCGGGACAGGATTCTGTTTCATCAGCATTTTTATTCGACATATAGATGTGTTTATTGCAAGAGTTGAAATTCCCAGGCAGGACACCACGATCATATGATAACCACAGAAAGCCAGCACACGAGGACCGTCCGATGGGCGGGGCACAGCCACGTCTTCCGCAAATCTCTCGACGGGCAGACGATGGCCCAGCACAGCGAGATGCTGCGCGGGCTAGGATTGAACTACTTCGGGTTCGGGCATCCCTGGGAGGCCTGGGATCTCGAGCTGATCCGAAAATGGGAGTCGAGCGAGGAAAATAAGCGGCTTTACCACAAGGATGCGATTTGGAAGACGACCGACCCGGCGACATGGACGCGGCCGGAGCGGTTCAAGGAATGGCGGGAGAAGCACTCGTCGGACGACTTCATTTTTGAAGTCGATTGCGAGACCCCGAAGATTCGGTTCGGCCATCTTTGGTGGCTGGGCTGGCAGCCCGAGCACGCGCCCTGGCACGATTACGACACCTACTGGACCAAGTGGGAGACGAGCGAGGACCGGAAGCAGGGCTCCCCTCCCCCGCCATTCACGATGCGGATCCAAGCCCGCGCAATCCGCGCGCAGGTTGCTCTGGGCGCGCTTCCTGTCTATGCCCACCCGACAAGCTGGTGGTGGGAAAAAGACCAGCACATCACGAACATCGCCTCCACGCTTGTTCCAGACATGCTGACCGGCCAGGCGGCAGGGTGCCTGGTGGTGATGGGCTACGAAGCCAACCACAAGCACTACCAGGAGCTCTGGTTCAACCTGCTCAACAAGGGCTATTTTATCACAGGGGTCGCCGAGACCGATGCCTGCCTCGATCTGGTAGCCTTCGAGCGGGCGGTTTTTCAGAACATCACTCCGGCCGGAGATTTTAGCACCAAGGGGATCCAGGAAGCTCTCAAGGCGGGACATAATGTCATGACCACCGGGCCCGGGCTGACGATCTCGTGCGACGGGCGCGGGCCGGGGGATACCTGCCCGGAAGACTCCGGCCTCATCAAGATCGCATGCACGGAGCTGAACCGGGAGCACACGTATCGGCTCAGCGTGATCCGCAACGGCAGCATCGCCAGGGAATGGACGGTCGCGGGCCAGACAGAATTCTCTGCCGAATACCTGAACGAAGGCAAAGGCTGGGCCGTCGCCAAGCTGGTCAACGAAAGCCTTCCGTATGACGCGGCGCTCACCAACCCGATCTTTTTTCAATCCGAGCCGATCCGGGTGACCGGGCATCCGCTCCCGGAAAACGAAATCGCGTGGTGGGACCGCCCGGGCGGGCTCGACCTGAGCTACTATCTCGCCAAAGGGGAGTGGCAGCAGGACTTCCCCGGCCGCCAGCCAGGAGAGATCCCCTGGGAGGCATTCCGGTGGGATGATTGGAAGAAATTTCTCCAGGCCTAACCTCCCGATGAAACCTCTCCCCGACGCCAGCGGAAAGGAATTTTCCGGAGTTCTGGCCTACACGTATCCCGACCACATCCGCGACTTTCTGGAGACGGGGATCAACGTCTTCCGGTTTTCGCTGCCGCTGGGATGGAAGGGGCCGGGAAGCTATGACTATGCGGACGGCGAGGAGATTGTCACCGCGTTTTGTGCGGCGGGCGCGGAAGCGCGGCTCTTTCCCATGATCTGGCTCGACGGCCCGGAAACGAAATGGTGGGAGCTGGAATATCCGGGCGAGGTCGCGCGGATGCGGGATCGAAAATCCGGCGGGATCTGCGGCGAATCCCCGGGCGTGAGCAGATATGCGAAGCCGGGGGTGGACTACACGCCGAAAGGAGACCTCTTTGATCGCCTGCACCAGGGGGTTCCCTGCCTGCATTCGTTTGCATCGGAAATCTGGCGGGAGCAGGCGGCGGACGCGCTCAAGCGGGCACTAGGGCATTACGAGAAAAAGTTTCCCGGGCGGTTCGCCGGCTTCTACCTCTGCGGCGGGCTTTCGCATGAATGGTTCAACTGGGGGAACTACACCGACGATGCGCTCTTCGATTATTCGCTCCCGATGCGCAAATATTTCCAGAGCTGGGTTTCCAAGCACTACGGCAGCCCGCAGGATTTGAGCGGGGCCTGGGGAAAACACATCGCCGCATGGAGCGACGTCGAACTTCCGCTGCCGTCCGAACGCGCAGCGGCCGGCAGCGGGCCGCTTCCGGCGAACCACGCGCCCGCAGCGGACTTTGCAGCAGCCTTGTCCGACGCGCAGGCAGATTGCTTCCTCCACCTTTGCCGGGAGGCCCGCTCCGCCGCCGCGCCAGGGACGCTCATCGGCGGGTTTTACGGATACTGGTGGACGCAGACCGACTTCCCATGCCCTGCAAGAAACGGGCATCTCGCGCTCCAGCGCGTGATGGATTCCCCGGATGTGGATTTCCTCGCCAGCCCGCTCGACTACAGCAACCGCGGAGTCGGCGGCGCCACGAGCTCCCAGTCCATGACCGGCTCGGCATCGCACCACGGAAAGCGGCTTATCAATTCCGCCGACGTGAAACTCTCGCAAGAAAAACACGCATGGTGGCATTCGTTCATCCGGGTGCCGGAGAATCCCACGGAGGCCATCGAGCTGCTCAAGAGGGACTTTGGATTTTCCATGGCCGAGGGGCTCTGGCATTCGTGGGTGGATCTTTTCGGCGGTTCCTTCAGCCGCCCGGACGTGCGCGACGCGCTGCGGCGGATGCAGGAAATCGCAGCGAAAAATCCGGGCCTGCGCCGGATTCCCAAAGCGGAGGCGCTCGTTGTCGTGGACGAGCTCAGCCTCCGGCTGGTCACCCCCAGCAGCGGCTTGTGGACAATCCTTTTCCCCGTTCAAAAACAGTGGAACCTCCACCGGAGCGGGTTCCCATGGACGTTCATCACGCTCGATGACTTCCTGCAAATGGATTGGCCGGACGCTCGGATCGTCAATTTTTTGAACGTCTTTTTTGCCGATGAGGCCCGCCGGGAGGCGATTCACAACAAGCTCCGGGCCTCGCAAGCCACAGCGATCTGGAACCTCTTCCCCGGATTTCTCGACGGGAACAAATTCGACATCCGCCGCGCCGAAGCGCTCACCGGATTTTCTCTCGCGCAAGCAGGCGATTCCACCGGGGATTGGGATTTTGTCTCTACGGAAAACGCATTGGCAATGGGCGCACCCCACGAATACGGGACAAGTTTTTTGCGGGAGCAATGCAGTGACCGCATGAAGCATTATCCTGCGCCGGATCAGCTCGCGGGATCGCCGCGCCTGGAGGTCATTCCTCAAGATGCAGACGATACGCTCGCCCGGTGGAAGGATGCCGACGGGGTGGCCTTGGCCAGGGCGGATCGACCCGGATTCCCCTCGGTATTCAATGCCGGCCCACTCCTCCCGGACACGATCCTGCACGCGCTCGCAGCCTCGGCCGGCGTGCATTGCTTCGCTCCCGCCGGCGATCTCGTTTACGCCAACGACCGGTTCCTCTGCCTCTGCACTGGACCTGCGCCATCGAGAGTCGTCCGGCTGCCCGAGGGAACCCGCGCAAGCGATTTGTGGAATGGCGGGCGCCCGGTCGGCGCCGGCGAAATCACGGCCGCTCCGAACACGACATTTCTCTGGAGCCTGGAAAAATAATTATTTCGCGGCGCTCTTCGGAGCTGGCAGCACGCCCGACTGCACATGGAGATCATCCATGTAGCCGATGAACCCGCCGAACCGGACCGTCAGGGGCTCCCCTTGCAGCGGGAGCAAGGCGGCGCTGCCGAGCAGGCGCCCGTCTTCCCACAGCTGGAACGCGCCATCCGCAGCAATCGACATCTGGTAGAAATGCCATTTTTTTGTGGAAAGCGCGTCCTTGAGCTGCTCCCATCCAACAACGGCATAGCCCTTGTCATTCGCGACATCCGGCGCCACCGGCTTCGGCCACTTGCTCGTGCGGATTGCCACCGCCCGCTTCCCGCCAAACAGGATCGCCGCAACCTCGGAAGTATCGACCCCAAAAGAAAACTTTTCTCCGGAGAGCCAGAACGAGACGGTGAGGCCGGCCGAGACGTCGGGCTTGCCGAGGTCGATCTCGATGAACGACTTGAAATTGTTGAAGTGCAGCGCGCGGCCGGAAAGCTCGCGGTTCCAGCCGACATTCGCAGCCGAACTGTCCACCGAACCGGTCGCCTTGAGGGACGGAATTTTTTGGCTCTGGCCCTCGGGCAGCCTGCCCTCTGGCAAATCATCGAAAGAAACGAGGGCAAGAGTTGTTGGGGTTGCGATGGCGGGAGCGGCGGAGCTGCCCTGCGAGACCGCCATGTCGTGCCGCGCAGAGACCCGGCGTCCGTCGGGCCAGACCGCCTCGACCTCCAAATACCCGGGGTAGGCGTCGCCGACGCTTCCCTCGAACTTCGGGCCGAAGGACGGCTCGCTCCCGCTCGCCTCCCAGACCACCTGGGCCTCGTCCAGCGGCGGCATTCCCGCAACCTCGAGCGTCGCGCTGAATTTCTCGCCGGAACGGATTTTTTCTGGTGCCCCCACAATTTTTCCGGCGGCCGACTTCCACGGTTTCGCCGGCGTTCCTGTCTGGCTGAGCAGATACAGGTAAGCGGCGAGGTTGCGCGCCTGCGTGGTGATCGTGAACTCTGCGGACACGTTGAACGCATCGCTCACCGAGCGATCGTAAAACGGGAAATTGGCACCCAGCTCCGGGTAGAACAGGCTGTTCAGACCATTGCGATCATTGAGCTTGTATTGGTAAAGATTGTGGGGGCCGCCGAACACGTTGCCGAACGGAATCCCGGAGGGCGGCAGGACGCGCTCGTCGTTCTCTGCGTATTGGTGGACGATCTCGCGCATCCACCGGCTGCCGGCGCCGGACACAAAGGGCCGGTTGATGGGGTTTTCTCCGAACTCGTAGCCTGAGGCGTCGCTGAGGGTCCTCATCGCCCTGGCCCGCACGCTTTCGTCCAGCAGGGCTGCGGGAACCACATCGAACGCGCCGTCCATCGCCCAAAACCAACCGATGGCACGGAATCGTTTGCTCTCGAGAGGAATCGCGATCCCATACGAGCAGGCTTCCGCCCGCCCGATCTGCGCGTTCCCGGCATCAATCAGCTCCTGCCGCATTTTTTTGAGGTATTCGGGATCTTCCTTCCCACCGCCAGGGCGGCCGGAGAGCTGGGCGAACGCGTAAACCCGCGCGGCGCTTCCGTAGGATTCGGCAAGGTGCCACCACCCCCACCGCCTGGCATCCGAACCAAGGGGGTCCGGCCACCACTCCTTCAGATCGTTCTCATAGGCCTTGTCGCCGGTGGCGGCAAACATGGCGGCGGCAGCATAGGACATTTCATCGTGATGGCCGAAAAGCGCGCCGTAGTGGCTGATGAGCTGGCTCGACCCCTCGTAGCCATGAGCGGCCACCGCCCGGCGGAGAAAGTCGTAGCCTTTCTTCGCCGCCTCCATGTAGCGGTCGGCATCCTTGGGATAATATTTCCGGAAGGACGGCGAGCTTCCCATCTCGGCCAATGCCCCCACGGCCTCGGCTGAGGAGATCATGTTCTTCGGGAAAACGACCTGAGGGTCGCCGTTCTGCGGCAGAACGTCGCCCTCGTACTTCCTGCTCTTCGGATAGACGATGAAATAAAATCCCCCGTCTTCGTCCTGCATTTTTGCGACAAAATCCGCCTCCCACTTCGCCAGTTGGAGCGCATCAGGAATCCCGTCTCCGCTCTCCGGAATCCCGAGGTTATCGGGCTTTTCGCCCGGGATGCAATCGGACGCGAACGCGAGGTGGTGGATCTGCACGCAGGCGCTGTTCATGTATTTGCTGTAGTCGCCGGCATCATG
>JBAXXX010000103.1:0-13593 GCA_037127695.1 Verrucomicrobiia bacterium
CGCTCCAGATTTTTGGGCCGCCTCGAGAAGCTTCCCCAGCTGCCCGACCTTCATCCGGTAGACCTCATCGGCCAGGCCATCGAGATCCCGGGAAGTTTCTCCGTCAAACGCGGCCAGGACCACCCGCCGCACGCCAGCAGAACGGGCGGCCCCGATGACAAGCCCCGGGTAATCCCCGCTGCCGGCAATAAGAAAAAGCGATTCGATGGGCTTCAAGTGCTCTGATCCCCCGGTCGGCTGATCGGAGGCGGACAGGAGATTTCGTGCTTGCCGGAGATCCCCGCTCCGCGCGCCCTCCCGCTCGTGCCCACCCGCGGCCGCCCACCGCGGGAAAGAAAACGCAAAAGCCTCGCCAGCAGGCTGCCAGGACGAGATTTTTCCACCGCGGCCTTAGCAAGGAGCACGTTCGTCGGATCCTCATAGCCGGCCCGTTGAAAAGCTTTTCTCCGATAGATCTCCGCCATTTTTTGAAGCTTCCCCCCCGTTTCCAGCATCCCGTCAGCGATGCGCAGGATCCTCCGGTTTGGCAGCATCTGCGGGCAGGCCTTCCGCGCGAGCCCGAAGGCGACCTGCGGTGAGTAGCCGGCGGAGACGAGCAGCGTGATGGCCGCCGCCGTGGATCGGCTGATGCCGGATTCGCAGTGCGTGAGCAGGCCCCAATCATCCAGGGATGCCATCTTCTTTCCAAATTCCACCAGCGAGGCGACATGGGCCTCGGTAGGAGCCACGTAGCGGGCGTAGCAGGGCAGCGTCATTTCCAGGTCATCGAGATCATGAAACACAAGCTGCAGCCGGTAGAGGGTTTTCTTGGGAATCTGCAGGAGGGTATCCTTCTCGTCGGGATCAATCAGGCTCACGAAATGAGTGACCTCAGCCTCGCCAAAATCCGGAACTCTCGTTCTGGCGCAAATCACCAATCTCATGTGGATGATCTCCTTATCCGTTCAGGGGATTTTGTCAATTTCAATTGCCGGCGAAATGTCTTGCGGCGGGGTCCGGCGGGTGAAAAATTAATCGGCATGTTTCCAGCGCTCGCCGAATTTCTCGGAACCGCGTTGCTCATCATTTTGGGCGATGGCGTGGTGGCCAACGTTTTGCTGAGCCGCAGCAAGGCGCAAAACAGCGGATGGATCGTCATTACGGCCGGATGGGCGATCGGGGTTTTTGTCGGCGTGTTCGCGGTGGCGCGGGTGAGCGGCGCACACCTGAACCCGGCCGTATCGGTCGCGATGGCCCTGGCGGGAAATTTCTCATGGTCTGCGGTGCCGGGCTACATCCTGGCGCAGGTGCTCGGGGCGATGGCGGGCGCGGTTGTCGTCTGGCTCGCATTTCTTCCGCATTGGAAAATCACCGAGGATCCGGCCGCGAAGCTTGCCATTTTCTGCACCGCGCCGGCGATCCGCTGCGCGCCGGCAAACCTCCTGTGTGAAACCATCGGGACGTTTGTCCTTCTCTTCGGGATTTTTTGCCTGAAGGGCGCGACCGGGCAGCCCCAGGGCGCGGCTGTCTATCCGATCGATCTGGGGGCTTTGGGGGCGCTGCCGGTTGCGCTTTTGGTGTGGGGCATCGGGCTTTCCCTTGGCGGGCCGACCGGCTATGCGATCAACCCGGCGCGGGATTTCGGCCCGCGCCTCGCCCATGCGATCCTCCCGGTTTCCGGAAAGGGCGGCAGCGATTGGGGGTATGCTTGGGTCCCGGTTCTCGGGCCGCTGATCGGCGGCTCGCTCGCCGCGCTCGCCTACGTCGCCCTCGGAAAATTTTAAACCGCGCCCGGATGAAGCCCTCACGGCTTCACTTCCAGGCCCGCCGCCCCGGCAAGGTCGCGCTGGCGTTTGTCAAACGAGAGGAACCGCCTTGCTCCCGCCAGCATCGCCGCCGCAACGTGCAGGGTGTCGGCCGCCCGGTTGCCGATCCGCTCCGCATGGTCTTCGCTCAGTTGCTCCGCCCGTCGAAGGGCATCCGTCCAAGGCATCGCCGAGTGAACGAGAATCCCGTCTTCCAGGTCTTCTTCGATCTGGCGCATGGCCCGCGTCCCTTCCTCATGGGTCATCTCCTGCCGGAAAACCGCCAGCCGCAGACCGTTGCGGACTTCCAGCCGATGAAGCGGGTTGAACGGCAATTCCTCCTGGTGCCGGGACATGAACCGCCGCGCCACGCCAGCATTCGCATCGTCTGAATGAAGGGATACGATAAAAGACGAATCCGCGTAGGTGTTCACAGAACACCTTTCATATCGTCATAGAACGCCTGCGTTTCCTCCGGTGTCAGCTTCTTTCCGATCGGCGGACGCCGCTTGAACCTCGCCGCCCAGTCCGGCTTGCCCGGCTTCTTGGTGGCCGGCGCGGGGGCGAGGGTCGCGAACGCCGCGCCGTGCCGGGTGATGGTCACCTTCTCGCCGTCCTCGACCCACCTCGCGACCGCTGCGAACCGGTTGCGGAGGTCGCGGACGGTCGCCGTTCTGGGTTCCTGCGTTTTTGCGATGCTCATGGTGATACATGTAATGTATCACTGCGGTTTCCCGAAGCAAGTGAGAAAATGGCACGCTCTTCCAAGGGAGGCAGTCCGCCCTCGGGCTGCTCTCGGCAAGGTGGCCGGGGGCTACCCCGATCATTCAATGCGCTTACGCGCGGATCGGGGAGCGGGACAAACTTATTGACATCTGACAAAATATCAGACATACTTTCTAGCATGGAAACGACGGTCACAGAATTGCTTCGGGAATTTCCGCGCGTCAGGCGCGCGGCGCTTTCCGGGGAGACAGTCATCATCAAGTCCCGCGAGGGAAATTTGCGGCTATCGTTGGATGCGCCGATCACCGGCTCGCTGATCGGTTGCATGAGGGGTCTTCTGGCCGGAACGGACGATGACATCGACGGGCCGACGAGCGATGCGGAGAGCTGGGATTCCGATTTGTGAGAGCTTTGCTCGACACCCATGCCGTGCTCTGGGCGGCAGAGGGAGACGCACGTCTTGGCTCATCGGCTGCGGAGCTGCTGCGAACCCTCAAGACCGGCGAGGCTGTGATTTCTGACATCACTCTGCTGGAGATCGCGATGCTGGCGAAGAAGGGCCGGATCCGGCTGACCGTTTCCGCGGGGGAATACCTGCGCGGCATCCAGCGGAATTACCCGCCTTTGACGATCACCTCAGAAATTGCCGCGCTAGCTATGGAATTGGAGCTTCCGCATGGGGACCCGTTCGACCGGATCATCGTTGCCTCGGCGCGGCACCACGAACTGCCGCTCCTCACCCGCGACAAAATCATCTCCGCAAGCGGGCTGGTTCGGGTCGTGTGGTAGGTCCGCTCTAACCGAGTCCCTCGCGAACGAGGAATCCACGCGTCGTCGTCACAAGCATTCCATAGACCTCGGTTTCCAGAACAATGCCAAAGTCGCCCCGGTCGAGCGTCAGCAGAATCTGGCTTTCCGCCGCCAGCGCGGAAATCAGGACCGGCTTGTCCTTTGCCGCCGTGAGCAGCAGTGGACGGGTGCTCGTCAGGGCATCAGGAACAGATCCTATCCCGCCCTTCATTTTCTCCCAGCGGGCCACGGCTTCCGGCCCGAACTTCACGACGTTCCGGTTCGTCTCCGCCCGGCAATAGGCGGAAGTGATCAGCTGCCATCCGTTTTTATCGGCAAGGGTCACGATCAGCCTGGCCAATGATTTTTCCGATCCGGCCGCAGAGATCATCACGCTGCTGTCGAGAAAGACAGTCACCGTGCCTTGTCCCAGAACGCCTCGGCCCCCTCCTCATCCTCGGCGATCCACTTCTGCATTTTCTCCAGCGGAATATCCCGCACCGGCAGCGCTGCGGCGGGATGCAGAAAAACTCCTCCCTCGCGGAGTTCCGCCAGCATCATCGGGTGTTCGGTGGATTCCAGACCCAGCGCACGGCGGATCTCCGGCGGCAAAGTAATCGTCCCACGCTTTGAAACGGCAATGGCTGTCATGCGGCAATGCTGCAATGCGGCAACGCAAATGTCAAGCCGAAACCCCCCAACCAGAACTTCGCGCCAAGTGCTTTCAGCTTTCTTTCCCGCTATTACGCGCCCTCGACCAGGCGCACTTCTTTGTCCGTAAGCCCATAGAGATCATAGATCAGGCGGTCGATCTGGCGGTCGGTCACCGCAATTTGCGCGTCAAGCTGCGCGGCGGTGTGCGGGTTTTTCTCGGCCCGACGCTTCGGAACAAGATCCAACATCCACTCGACCATCGCGACCATTCGGTCGTGCCGGGCGACGTCGGCGGGGGATGAAAAATCGATGGGTCGGATGGGGATCTTCGCCATGTATTGGTAGATCAGGCGATAGCGGAACTCGCCCGCACGGACCCCGAACGGAATGCTGATGTGCGAAATCAAAAACCAAAAAAGCCTGCTGTTCAGAAAGCCCAGGAGGCACTTGTCCGCAGAGCCGATGGCGTAGGCGGTGTTCGCAATGTAGGTGCCATCGTTGTTGAGATAGAATCGCGGACCTTTGCAGATGTCTGGAAAGATGATTTTCGGAGAATCAAAAACCGGATAATAGGCGACGTCGTCCTGGATTTCATACCAGGCATATCGTCCGGGTTTCCGGCCTATTTTCATTCCGGGATCATTGCGGGGAGTGAGTTCCGCTTTCCATTTTGACAGGTGTTCTTTGATCGCCGGATAGCGCGCGATGTCGATTCCGCGCCTCGCAAAAATAATCCACGCGTCGGTCTCCCGGATTTCAAACCGACGGATGTCCTCGCCGCCGAGCAAGGGCTTGATGATTTCGCCGCTCTTCGGGTCTTTTCCAATGAGGTCATCGCGCGTTTTTGTGTCGATGATAAACGCCTCGTTCAAACCGGTCGTCACTCCCCTGAAGAACTGAGACTTCACGTAGTCACCCAGCGGAACTCCAGTTTTCAGAAGCTTTGAGAACAACCCATTTTCTGCATCCGTCCTGAGCGACCATTCTTCCGGGCTGAACCTGACGTGCGGGACAGAGTATCCGTCGGCTTGAAGTTGCCGGTCGCGTTCGGTGTCTTCGAGCGTGGTGATTTTCCGGATTTGAATTTTTTCCGGCTGGGGGATTTTGGCGAGGATGGGGATGCAGACGTAGGTGTCCTTGGCGCTTTCGAAGACGGGCAGGCCCCCGAAATCCGTGACGCTGGTGACGGCGGCCATCGCTTTCAAAGTTCGGCGCAGGCCCTCGCCGAAGGAGGCTTTCAAAAAGCTGCTCGAAACGATGTAGGCCGCGATGCCGCCGTCGCGAAGCAACTCGACGGCTTTTTCCAAGAAATACGCATAGAGGTCTGCCGTACCCGAGGCCGATTTGTAGCGCTGGCTGAGATAGGACTTCAATTCCTTGATGCTCTCCTGGCGGACATACGGCGGGTTGCCGACGATGCAGTCGAACCCGCCCTGGCGGAACACGTCCGGGAAGGTGGCGTGCCAGTCGAAGACATTGACGCGGAGGCGGGCGTCGTCGTCGAGGAGGTCCATCTGGGTGCCGTCGTAAAAGTCGGGGCCGACGAGGGAATTCCCGCAGCGGATGTTGGTGGCGAGGTCGGGGAGGATGCGCTGTCGTTCGGTGAGAAAGTCGCGCTGCTGGATCTGGTCGGTCTCGCCTTCGAGGACTTTGAGCAGGAGCGAGAGCTTCGTCACCTCGACCGCCGACGCGTCGATGTCCACCCCGTGGATGTTCGCGAGCAGGATGCGTTTTTTTTCGGCCGAGGTGAGCCGCCATTCGCCGCCGCGCGCGGGGTAGAGGGTCGGGTTTTTTCCCTTGCTGAATTTTTCCGGGTCGGCGAGGTAGCGGTCGCGGTGCCAGTCGAGCAGGCACTGGTAGGCCTGGATGAGGAACGAGCCGGACCCGCAGGCGATGTCGGCGACTTTGAGCTTCGCGGCGGCGGCGAGGGAAATCGGGGTGTCCGGTCCGCCGAGCAGGCGCCCGAGCGTGTTGCGGACGATGTGGGCGACGATGTAGGCCGGGGTGTAATAGACGCCGCCGGCTTTGCGGACCTCGGGCTTCTCCTCGATCTTCGCCTGGTGTCCGTCGGTGAGGCGGATCGTCTTGCCGAGGAATCGTTCATAGACCGAGCCGAGGATGTCGGCGGGCAGGACGGAAAATTCGTAGGGGCTCTCCGGGTAATAGAGGTGGCCGATGATGTCCTTCACCGCGCGGTCATCGAGGTGGAGTTCCGGCGTGATCGTATCCGGCCCCTCGGCCTGGTGTTTTTCGATTGAGAAGTGGAAGAGCCCGGAGTTGTAGCGTTCGTCCGCGCGGCGGAAAATCTCGATCAGGCGTGGGTAGCAGTTGGCTCCATTCGAGATGGCGAGCAGGCGGGCGTAGTCCTCGGTCCCGCGGTCCTCGCAAATGCGGAGGAAGACGAGGCGGTCGATGGTTTTTTGGACGGCAAAATTCAGGTCGCGAACGGAGAGTGCCGGGTTGCGCAGCGCGAAATTGCGGGCGAGCAATTCGCGCCAGCGCTCGATCTCCTCGAGGAATGCGGCGTCCACCTCGGCGGTCCCCTTCTTTTTTCCCGACGAGTCGGCGTATTTGTCAAACGAGCCCCGGAGGATCGCGTCGCGGGAAAAAATCGCGGCGATGGCGTCCCACTTTTCCGCGTATTGGCCGCTCGTGCAGTAGAACGTCCGGGCTTTGGATGACGGGTCGTTCTGCGCGGGCTTGATCCGCGTGTCGTAGATCGCGAGTTCCTCGAAGTCGGAGAGGATCGAGAGCGGGAGCTTTGCCGACCATGCGTAGCGTCGGAGCTGGTAGGCTGGCGCAATGTCGCCCTTGATATTGACCGATGGCTTCTTGGCTTCGAGGAAAAATTTCCGCTGCCCGTGGATCGTGAACGCGTAGTCCGGGGCCTTCGTGTGCATGCCGATTTTCAGGGCGTCCTCATGGATGACGTCGCGGTATTGCGGGGCGAGCCCCTGGGCGTTGTCCATGTCCCAGCCGAGGCATTGGAAAAACGGGTCGAGAAATTCCTGCCGGAGCTGGGCTTCGTTGTAGGCGCCCGAGCGGAAGTGCTCGCGGTGGTCGGCGAACGTCTCGCAGAGTTTGATGATCGTCTCGGGTGCGGGCATGGTGTCGTTCGGCGGATGCTAGGAAATTTCCCGGCTTCCCGCAATCGGCGAGACGCGCTTTCGGCGATTTGGCTGGAAACCCCGGAAATCTTGACAAGTGGCACTGAAAGTGGCACTTTGTCCCTCATGGAAACGATTTCGATGCTGGATGTGAGGAAGAACACCAAAAGCCTGGTCGGGCGGCTGCTCAGGGGCGAGAGCTTTCGGATCACCTACCGCAACCGTCCCGTAGGCGAGTTGTTTCCTGCGGCGGGCGGCAAGTCCATTTCTACCGATGATCCGGTTTACCGCGTTGCCGAACATGCGGAGGATCTGGGCGGCGAGCTGGACGCGCGGGCAGCCGATGATTTGATTTACCGCCGATGAAGCCCGTGTTTGTGGATACCATGGGCTGGTATAGCCTGTTTGATCGCCGGGATTCCTGGCACAGCACGGCCTGTGCCTTGCTGAAGAATCTGGCGGGCAGGAAAGTTCCCCTGCTGACGACGGACTACGTGGTGGACGAAACCGCGACGTTGCTTATGGTCCGAGGAGCCTCGCGGGCGCTGGATGCTTTTTTTGAGATGTTGGAGGAGTCTTCCGCTCTGACTCTCTCCATGGTCGGACATGCCAGATTCCTCGAAGCCCGCGACTATTTTTTGAAACACCGGGATCAGGGATATTCCTTCACCGATGTGACAAGCTTTGTTGTCATGCGGGAGTTGCGTCTCAAGGAGGCGTTGACCCACGACGATCACTTCGAGCGGGCAGGCTTCACCCGCCTGCTGGCGCGGCGATAGCCTGTTGACGGAAATGTCTGCGGTGGGGGTCCGGAATAGCCCCTCTGACGATCACATCCCGACCACATGAAGCGCCGGGTTGCGGCCTGACCACTCGATGATCTTGGCGTCGGAGGTTATCAAAGGCAGCCCCAGCACCATCGCTGTCGCCAACGATGAGCCGGTCGGCTGGATCGCCGTGAAAATCCGCCAACCGGCAGCTTGCTACGGAGATCGCGGGATGAATCGGCTCCAGTTCCACCGGGGACCGAAGATTCGACTCGACCCATTGCTCCAGCGTGGGCCCAAGGGCCAACCTCCCCTTGGATTCCAGCATCGCGACTTCCCAGATAGAAATGTCTTGCGGCGGAATACGGCCGGTGAAAAAATGCGGGTGTGTTCGCCGCCCTCGCCGCCCTCGCCGCCCTCGGAGATTTCTAACCGACTCTTTGAATGAAGCACATCCTGACCCTCGACCAAGGCACGACGAGCTCGCGAGCGATCGTCTATAACGAGCAGCTCGGCACGCTCGCCTCCGCGCAAAAGGAGTTTCCCCAGTATTTTCCGCAGCCGGGCTGGGTCGAGCACGATGCCTCGGAGATCTGGGCGACCGTGCTTGAGACCGCGCGCGAGGCGATCTTGAAGTCCGGGGTTTCAGCCGCCGACATCGCCTCGATCGGAATCACGAACCAGCGCGAGACGATTGTCGTGTGGGACCGGAGGTCCGGCGAGCCGGCCTACCGGGCGATCGTGTGGCAGGACCGCCGGACCGGGGAGTATATCAGCGCGCTGCGCGAGGCTGGAAAAGAGGCCCTGATCCAGCAGCGGACCGGCCTCCTCCTCGACCCCTATTTTTCTGCGAGCAAGCTGCATTGGATCCTCCGGCAGATCCCCGACGGGCACGCGCGGGCGGCCGGCGGCGAGCTTGCGGCGGGAACGGTGGACAGCTGGATGATTTTCAAGCTCACCGGCGGGCGCGAGCATGTGACGGATGTCAGCAATGCCTCCCGCACGATGCTCATGAATGTGCGGACCGGGGAGTGGGATCCCGAGCTTCTTGCCCTGTTTGATATCCCGGCCGCCGTCCTGCCCCGGATCGTTTCGAGCAGCGGAGTTTTTGGGGTGAGCGACGCGTCGTTTTTCGGCGGGGAGCTCACGGTTGGAAGCGCGATCGGGGATCAGCAGGCCGCGCTTTTCGGTCAGCTCTGCACGAAGCCCGGCCTCGTTAAGTGCACCTACGGGACCGGCTGCTTCCTGCTCACATTTACCGGGCCGGACGCCATTTCCAGCGCGAACCGCCTGCTGACGACTGTCGCGTGGAGGATCGGCAAGGAGCCGATGCAATACGCCATTGAGGGCAGCGTGTTCATGGGGGGGGCCTCGATCCAATGGCTGCGCGACGGGCTCGGGATCATCAAATCCGCCCCGGAAGTCAACGAGCTGGCCGCGCGCGCGGCCGATAGCGGAGGCGTCGTGCTTGTCCCCGCGTTCACCGGCCTCGGCGCGCCGTATTGGGATCCGTCCGCCCGAGGCGCGCTGCTCGGGCTCTCGCGAGGCACGACTTCCGCCCACATCGCGCGGGCGACGCTCGAGGGGATCGCCTACCAGGTGGCCGATCTCATCGGTGCCATGGAAAAGGACTCCGGAAGGAAAATCTCTATTTTGCGGGTAGACGGCGGGGCGTGCGCGAGCGACCTGCTCATGCAGACGCAGGCCGACCTACTCGGCCTGCCAGTCGAGCGCCCGAAGAACATCGAGAGCACGGCGCTCGGCGCGGCGATGCTCGCCGGGCTCGGCGCAGGGATCTGGCCGGACGTCGAGTCGCTTTCCTCGATCCGCGAGGTGGATAGAAAATTTGCACCGACCATCACCGTCAAAGACCGGCGCGCCCGGATGAAGGTTTGGAAAAAAGCCGTCAGGCGCGCGCAAAATTGGGAGACACCATTATGAATAGAGAAAAGCTGATCCAACAAGTTGAAGGGGCCAAGCATTGGGACATCATCATCGCGGGGGGGGGAGCGACCGGGCTCGGCGTGGCCGTCGATGCCGCGACCCGAGGCTGCAAAACCCTTCTGCTCGAGGCCGATGATTTTTCCAAGGGCACCTCGAGCCGGAGCACGAAGCTCGTGCATGGCGGGGTCCGATACCTCGAGCAGGGCGACATCCCGCTCGTGCTGGAGGCCCTCCGCGAGCGCGGGCTCATGCACCAGAACGCCCCGCATCTCGTCCATCACCTGTCGTTCATCGTCCCGCGCTACCAGTGGTGGGAGGGGCCGTTTTTTGGCATCGGGATGAAAGTCTATGACGCGCTGGCCGGCAAGCTCAACCTCGCCCCCTCGCGCATGGTTTCCCGGGAGGAGACGATCGCCAGGATTCCGAACATCGAGCAGGAGAAGCTTCTCGGAGGCGTCGAGTACTTCGACGGGCAGTTTGACGACTCGCGGCTCGCCATTGCGCTGGCCCAAACCGCAGTCCACCATGGAGCCTGCGCCCTGAATTATGCGCGGGTGACAGGCATCACAAAGGCCGGCGGCCTCACCGATGGGGTCGAGTTCATCGATGGGGAAACCGGAAGAAAATATGAGGCCAAGGGGAGCGTTGTGATCAATGCGACCGGGATCTTCAGCGATGCGATCCGGATGATGGACGACCCGAAAGCCCAGCGCGCGATCCAGCCCAGCCAGGGGGTCCATCTGGTTTTCGACCGCTCGTTCCTGCAGGGCGATTCCGCCATCATGGTCCCGCATACCGACGATGGGCGGGTGCTTTTTGTCATCCCGTGGCATGGGAAGGTCCTCGTGGGAACGACCGACACCGCGATGGAAACTGCCGACATCGAGCCGCGCGCGATGAAGGAGGAAATCGGGTTCATCCTCCGCAACGCCGCCCGCTACCTCGCCCGCGCCCCGAAGGAGGAGGACATCCTCAGCGTCTTCGCCGGCCAGCGGCCGCTCGTCCGCCCGCCGGGAAAAGACGGGGGCGCGACGAAGGCGATCTCGCGCAACCATGAGGTTCTCGTCTCGGATTCCGGCCTCGTGACGATCGTCGGAGGCAAGTGGACGACCTATCGAAAAATGGCCGAGGACACGCTCGACCACGCCATGACGCTTGGCGGGTTGGAGGACCGGCCCTGCGTGACCAGAAACCTTCAGATTCACGGATGGCGCAGCCCGAATGCGCCGGCCCTGCCGGAGGGGTTGGATGTCTATGGCAGCGATGCCAGCAAAGTTCAGGCCCTGATGGAGTCCGAACCATCGCTTGCCGTCCCCCTGCATCCGAAGCTGCCCTATCCGCTGGCAGCCGTTGTCTGGGCTGCCAGGCACGAGCAGGCCCGCACGCTGGAAGACGTGCTCTCCCGGCGCACCCGGGCGCTCATCCTTGACGCCCGCGCCGCCATCGAGGCCGCGCCGGATGCCGCGAGGCTCCTTGCCCGAGAGCTCGGCCGCGACAGCTCGTGGTTGGACTCGCAAGTCAAAGCGTTCACGGCCCTGGCCGAGGGGTATCTCAAGTAAGCGCTGAAACCATGGCGCACGCGCTGAATTTTTCCGCCGGATGGTGGCTGGTTCTGGCGGGGTTCGTTACCGGGGCCGGTATCGGGATGGGGTTTCATCGGGAAGATTTTCTGGGCGGCTACGGGTCGTTTCGCAGGCGCTTGGCCCGCCTGGGCCACATCTCCCTGGCGGCGCTTGGCGGGCTGAACATCCTCTACGGCCTGTCCCCGGCGCCGGCGGGCGTCCTGCCGGGCTCGCTGCTGCTGGCTGGAGCGATCGCGATGCCCCTGACCTGCTTCTTGTCCGCCTGGAAAACCGGGTTCCGGAATCTCTTCTTTATCCCTGTGCTCCTGCTGATGTCCGCCGTGATCCTCATTGCTTTATGAAAATAGGATTCCTTGCGCTGAGCGGGATTCGGGCGCACGACAAGAAGCTGCTGGAGCTCGGGCTGACGCTGCCGGGGTTTGTCGAGCGCAGCCGCATCATCGCCTCGCTTCCGAGCCTCGGGCTGCTGTATCTGGCGGCCTGCACGCCTTGCGGCCATGAGCTGCTCTATTTCGAGGCCGAGTCGAGCGGCGCGGAGCCGGAGGAAATCTACGCCTGCGACCTCGTCGCCATCAGCACGTTCACCGCCCAGATTTTTGAGGCTTACGCGATTGCGGATCGGCTGAGGCAAAGCGGGGTGAAGGTCGCGATCGGCGGGCTGCATGTTTCGGCGCTTCCCGACGAGGCCATCCAGCACGCCGATTATGTGGTGGTTGGCGAGGGCGAGGCGGCTTGGCCGGCCGTCGTCGAGGCGGCGGCAGGCGGGGGGCGGACCGGGATTTTTCAAGCAAGCGATTATCCTCCGGTCGCCCTGGATCACCTCCCTATGCCCCGCTATGACCTGCTCGGCAGCAGGCCATACAACAGATATACGGTCCAGGCGACGCGCGGGTGTCCGTGGAGGTGCGAGTTTTGTGCCTCAACCGTGATGCTGCGCATGCCATATCGGCACCGGCCGGTCGAACATGTCGTGCGCGACATCCGCGCCATCACCGCGCGGCATCCGTCTGCGTTCATCGAGTTCGCGGACGACAACACGTTCGCGGACAAATCGTGGGGAAAGGAGCTTTGCCGCGCGCTGATTCCGCTCAAAATCAAATGGTTTACCGAGACGGACATCAGCGCGTCTGACGATCCGGAGCTCTTGGACCTCATGAGGCAGGCCGGCTGCCGCCAGGTCCTCGTGGGCTTGGAGAGCCCCTCCGCAGGGGCGCTTGGCGGCTTGGAGCAGCGCGCCGACATGAAGGCCCGCCGGGCCTCCTCTTACGCCGAGGCCGTCCGGAAGATTCAGGCCAGCGGGGTGACCGTGAACACCTGCTTCATCCTGGGCCTGGATGGGCATACCCCCGCGATCTTCGAGGAGGTCCTCCGGTTTGTTGAGGAAGCGAATCCGTTTGATGTGCAGGTCACATTGCTCACGCCTTTTCCGGGGACCCCGCTTTACGATCGCCTCAGCGCCGAGGGCCGCATCCTCGAGCCCCGCGCATGGAACCTCTGCACGTTGTTCGATGTGAACTACCGCCCGTTGGGAATGACCCCCCAGGAGCTCAGGGACGGGATCTACTGGCTCAGCGAGCGGCTCTACAGCCAGGACGCGACCGCGCGGAGGCGCAAGGAATTTTTCAGCCAGTTCAGCCCGAAAATGTGTTCCTAAAAATGAAAACCACCAAATGAAATCCTTATTGCCCGTTCGTATCCTATACTTCCTAGCGGCCGCCTATGACGGGCTGCTCGGGCTGGTGTTCCTTGCTGCGGCCCCCGGGGTTTTTGCTTTGGTGGGAATTGCTCCGCCGAATCACTGGGGGTATGTTCATTTCGCCGCCGGCACGCTGGTGATCTTCGCGATCATGTTCCTGAGGATTGCCCTGAAGCCGATCGAGAACAGAAATCTGGTGGACTACGGCGTGCTCCTGAAGGCCTGCTACGTCCTTACTGTCCTCTGGCATGAATTTCATGGCGGCATCCCGACCGTGTGGAAATATTTCGCCGTCGCCGATCTGGTCTTCCTGGCGCTGTTCCTCTGGAGCCGTCGCCGGCTCGATGCGGATAGGTAGCCGCTCGCCTGGATCAATGACACGGGGGCTGAGCGCTCAGGTCCGGCCTCCCATGCCTGAGTTTTGGTGTGCGCGCATCGGTTTCTCTCACGCAAACTTATAATGTCCAGTTATTTCTAATCGATGGTATGTAAATATTCGGTGAACCCCGTGTGAAAAAAAGTCTGGGGTGAAGTGATTTTTTT
>JBAXXX010000104.1:0-13405 GCA_037127695.1 Verrucomicrobiia bacterium
GCATCCACCCAGGAAGCCATCGCAGCCCGGAGGTGGCGGAAAATCCCCCGGTGACAAAATACATGGCGGCCGAAGCGGGCAGGACGGCGGCACCTACGAAGACAAGAAGCATCTGCCGTGCCGGCGGGAAGACCACGAACGCACACGCCAGCACAAGACTCAGAAAAAGAAATGCGTGCGGGCTGAAAACCGGCATCGTCGCATAAAGGAAACCCGTGACCCATCGAGGCACGCAAACCCTTCCGCAAAAGTATTCCTCCCGCCACGCGCTCAATAAAAAAAGCCCGCAGGGGAGCGCGTAGAGCAGCCCGCGCTGAGTCACAAACATCGAGAGAAAAAAATTCTTCCAGGCAAGGTCGGCCTGGAAGTCCTGCGCCTGCCCGCAGCGAAACACCAGGAATCCAGCCAGGCCACCATTGAACAGGAGGGCGGCAAGCGCAAAACCTCCGCCCCAGCGCCAGAGAGCCCACCCGGTGAGCGCTGCCCCGCAGAGCCCAACCCAAAGAAGTGATTTTTCCACCGGGGCCCCCGCGCAAAGAAGCAGGCTGTTGAACAGGTCCACCCCGACCGGGTAGCTCAGAGGAACCCCTGAGAGGATCGGGCTGGCTGGCCAGAATTCCGTGCCGCCGGCAAGATACCTGATCATATGGATGTGCAGGGAGATGTCCCCGAGATTGTTCGGAGAGAGGACCCTCCACTCGTCGCCGACCGGGTAAATCAGCCACAGAAAGGAGCGCAGCGAGACCAGGGCAAATACGCAGAGAAGCATCACCTCCCAAGAGTTTGGCCGCCGCAAGCCCGGCTCACAGATCCCGCGCCAGGCAGGAACCGATGCCACCAGGCCGATGGCAATTGCCGCCCAGGCCAGCCCTCGGGAGAGCCCTCCCAATGGAAAAGCAAGAGCTGCGCCCACAACCACGCTCGCCGCGAAAAAAACCAGTGCGGTTCCGGCTGGTTTCATATGCCCTTCCCCTGCGATCCGGAGCGCGATGCTACCCGCTGAAGGCGGTCGTTGGCTCTCCCTTTTTCGCCGCTTGAGCCGGGAAGCTACTTCATGAGGAGCGCCGCACGCGCGCGCTTGACCTCGCGCGTGATCTTCCGGTGGAGGCGGGCCGACATGCCGGTCACCCGGCGGGGAAGGATTTTCCCGCTCTCCGTGACGAACCGCTTCAGGAGATCGGGGTTCTTGTAGTCAATCGCCTCGATGTTGAGATCCACGCGGCGGCGTGGCATCGTGCGGTTCGCTTTGCGAAAATTGGATCGGCGTTGTGGAGTTTTCGGCTGCATGGCAAATTATTTGATTTCGCGGTGGAGCGTATGGCGCTTCAGGAACGGGTTGTATTTTTTCTTTTCGAGGCGGTTCGGAGTCCTCGGGCTTTTTTTGTTCCGAGTCGTGATGTAGCGCGAAGGCGGTTTCCCCTCGGCCCGTGCCTCGGTGCATTCCAGAGTGATATTTTCCTGTGCCATGGTCTCTTAGTCTTTGCTGTCGTTGGATGAATCGTCGTCGTCGCTCTCGGTTCCCTCGTCGTCGCCGAGGCCGAAAAGCGAGGTGATCGGCTGGCGGACCCGGCTGAATCGGGCACGTTTTTCTATCTCCGCCTGGCACTCCACGGTGTATCGAGTGAATGGAAGGGCTTCCAAACGGATGTGAGGGATGGCTTTTGAGGATATTTCGCAAATTCCGTATGAGCCGGATTCGACCCGCTTCAATGCCTCGTCGATCTCATAAAGGGAATCCTGCTCCTGCGAGAGGAGGCTGAGAGCAAAGTCGCGGTCGTAGGCATCACTTCCGGCATCGGCCTGGTGCATTCCGAACGCCGAGGCCTCGCTGCCATCGGCGCGGGATCGCAAGCTGTCTTTGGCCACCCCGTTCATCGAGTCGAGAAGCGTGTCCTTCAACATCAGAAGGCGGTTGCGCTGCTTCGCAAGAAATCCTGTCAACACGACGCGAGGCTTCGACAGGGGGACGCCCGGCAAAATCGGCGGCTTTTTTCCGGAGGAGCCGGGTTTCGCCGATCCGGGTTTCGAGCGCTTGGCGGCAGCAGGAATCTTTTTCCCGGCGGGGGCTCCCTTTCGAGAAGATGGGCTCGTTCCCGATGGCTTGGCAGACTGCACCGGGATTTTTTTCACAACCTTTTTGGGTGCGGGTTTTGCTCTCAGGGCCGGAGCCTTGGAGGGGATTTTGGATTTGGTCGCCATTGGTTCGCTAAAGTAGAAAGAAGGGGGGCGATATGTATCGTCTTGGCAATTGCTATGCAAGGGGATTTTTTAAAAAACTGCCCCGGGCAGGCGACTTTTTTTGAAAGTTCACCTTCCGAGGAGAACGATCGCAGACGACTCGCGCATCGAATATTGTTTCTGGACTGGAAGGTCCCGGGCGGCTGAGGGATCCGTGATGTCATCCGGCGAGGTGAGCCCGGTATCCGCAAAACGCCCCCACGACATCCCTCTTGGCAGCACCGGCAGGGTGAATGTCAGCGGCTTGTAAAACATGTTCAGCGCGACATAGATGAACTGCGCTGGCCCCCCGGACGCCTCGCTGTGGCGGCCGCAGAGCATGAACGCGAGGGAACGGCTCGAAGCGGTCCAGTCCGGCTTCCATGGCAGGACCCCGTGCCAGCTGATGTCTGGATATCCGCTGCCCACCTGGTCCCGTCCGGTGAGGAATTCCGCCTGCCGCAGTGCGGGAGTCGCCTTCCGGAAGGCAATCATCGCCTTCGTGAACCGCAGCATCGAGCGGCCCTCGTCATCAAGGATCCAATCCAGATAGTTCCACCCCTCGTCGTGGCAATAAGCGTTATTGTTCCCCCGCTGCGTCCGCCCGCATTCGTCGCCCATGTAAATCATCGGCACTCCCTGGCTCACCAGGAGCAGAAGCATCGCATTTTTGCACTGGCGCAGCCGCAGCTCCCGAATCTTCGGGTTGTCAGTTTCCCCCTCCGCTCCGCAGTTCCAGCTCTGGTTGTCGTTCCCTCCATCGCTGTTATTTTCTCCATTTTCGAGGTTGTGCTTCTCGTTGTAAGAAAACAAATCGCGCAGGGTGAACCCATCGTGGCAGGTGATGAAGTTGACCGAGGCGGTCGGCTTGCGCCCCGCAGCCGCATAGAGGTCGGGAGATCCGAGGATGCGCTGGACCATTTCCCCGGCAACCCCGGGATCGCCTTTGAGAAAACGCCTCGCGCAGTCGCGGAATTTTCCATTCCATTCCATCCAGCGCCCGTAGGAAGGAAAATTTCCGACCTGGTAAAGCCCGCCGGCGTCCCAGGCCTCGGCGATGAGATCGCAGCTTGCGAGCACCGGGTCATAGGCGAGGGATTCGAGGAGGGGAGGATTCAGAAGCGGAGCTCCGCTGACATCGCGGCCGAGCACGGAGGCAAGGTCGAATCGGAATCCGTCGATATGGAACTCCGCCGCCCAATACCGCAGGCAGCTGATGACGAAGCCGCGGACGGCCGGATGGTTGCAGTTCACCGTGTTCCCGCAGCCAGTGTAGTTGGAAAACTCGCCCTTCGCGTCGAGCATGTAGAAGGTTTTGTTGTCGATGCCCCGGAACGAGATGACCGGCCCGTTGGCCCCGCCCTCGGCGGTGTGGTTGAAGACGACATCGAGGACGACCTCGATCCCGGCGGAGTGCAGCGTCTTCATCATGTGCTTGAACTCATGCACCTGCCTCCCCTCGACCGCGCTCGCGGCATAGCTGCACTTTGGCGCAAAAAAGCCCACCGTGCTGTAGCCCCAGTAGTTGCAAAGCGGCTCGCCGGTGACCGGGTTCGAGCGCGTATTTTCGGATTCGTCAAACTCGAACACCGGCATCAGCTCGATGCAGTTGACCCCGAGTTCGGAGAGGTAATCCGCCTTCTCCCTCAGCCCCTCGAAGGTTCCCGGGTGCCGCACGCCCGCGCTCGGGTGCCGCGTGAACCCCCGGACGTGCATCTCGTAAATAATCAATTCGCTTTCCGCCCGCCGCACCGGGCGGCTGTGCTCCCAGGAAAACTCCTCATGCGGGATCCTTCCGCGATGGATCGGCGGCGCAAACGTCGGCTTCCCCATCCAGACCTCCCGGCCGGCAATTTTCTGCGCGTGAGGATCGAGCACGATGTTCTTCGGATCAAAGTAGTGGCCCTCGCGGGGGTCATACGGACCGTCGAAGCGGAACCCGTAATCGAAATTTTCGTAATCCAGGTCATCGACCGTCATCGCCCAGACCTGGCCGAGCCGGCACTCGGGAGGAAACGGGATCTCGGCCATCGGGGTTTCGGCCCCCCGTGCGAAGAGCACCAGCGTGCAGGCGGTCGCATGGGCGCTGAAAATCGAGAAGTTCACGCCATGGGGCACATGGCTCGCGCCGAACGGCATGGGGTGCCCGTATCGGAGCTTAAACTCCCCGTGGGAATGGGTGTGGTCTGGACGGAGTGACATGGTCGGCGGAGGGTAAACCCTGCGAGAAAAACCGCAAGCCGCGCCTTCACGCTTGAGGTCGGGCGGCAATTCCGGCGAGAGTGCCGCATGCCCGGATGCTACGCCGTTTTCCATAAGCAGCTGGGGGATCTGGTCCTCCTGGAGCCAGCCCTCTCCCGCCTGCGCGATTATCATGGAGCTCCGGTGCGCCTGCTAACCCGCAGCGGGCATGCCGACCTCGTGCGGCTGATGCCCGGCGTGGAATTTTCTCGCGGGCTCGCCGCCGCACCGGCGCTCTACTGCTTCGATCCCCTCAATAAATCTGCCCTCCGCTCGATGTGCGCTCCCGTCGCCAGGCGCTGCCTGGTCGTCCCCGAACGCGCGGAGCTCGCCTGGTACCACCGCTTTCTTTTTCCCGCGCCCTCGTGCCCGGAGCTCGGAGAGTCCTACGTTGCCGAGTTCTTCTGGAAAAATACTCCGTGCCCCTGCCCGTCGAGCTTCCGCCCGCCGCTGCTCGCGCCGCCCCCGCCCGACTGGGCGCCGGACGCCAGGAAGCCCGGCACCTTCGTCCTCGTCAACCCGACGGCCGGATGGAGGAAAAAAATGTGGACCAGCGACGGATGGTCGGCCGTCCTGCAATCGCTCGGTCACCGGGAGTTTATCCTCACCAATGCGGGAGCTGACTGGCAGGCCGCCCACTGCCGCGCGATTGCAGCCGCGTCCGGCGCCAGGATCCTGGCGACGTCCATGAAGCAGTTCCTCTGGCTTTGCGCAAACGCCAGCATGGTTCTCACGGTGGACGGCTCCGCCTCCCACCTCGCCGCCGCCTTTGGAGTTCCATGCTTCACTCTCTTCGGGCCGACCAGCATCTCTAACTGGCACCGCCCGGCCCCCGGCCACTCCGCATTCCAAGCGCCGCCAGATACCGACGGCGTCCGCCGCCTCAGGAAGATGCCGCCGAAGCCGGTCGTCGAAGCCGTCGGACAATTTCTGCAAGCCTGCGGCAGGGGCAATGAGTGAAGCTCAGCATCAATGTGCATGGTCATCTTCATGAATGCACAGCATGGCAAGGCACCCATACCACCAAGGGGGGGGGTTATTCATCTTGGAGATAAACCCTCCCTGTCAAATGGGGGGGGAAGGCATCGCTCTGGCCACGATATTCCGGTATTGGCGGCCGGGTGTGGAGGCGATCAGGGATTCGGACGAGACCTTGCGAAGATGCCCGTCGCGCAGCTCTTGCACCTCGAACCCGAGCGAGTGAAAAGCCTGGTGGTAGGCCTGCGGGTTCGCTCCACATTTTTCCAGTCCGGAAGGCCAGAATTCCGTCATGATCAGGCAGCCGGGGGAGATTGACAGGATCGAGCGGGCTCCCTCCAGGACAAGCATCTCGGCCCCCTGCACGTCGATCTTGAGAAAATCGATGCTCGTGACCCTGCGGCTTGCGCAGAGGGCATCAAGGGTTTCGACTTTCACCATCTGGCACCCCGACAGCATGGGATCTGGATAGAGGCGGTTGTCGCCCTTGTTATCCGGGTTGGAATAGAGCGCGAGCTCGCCTGGCTCGCGGCCGGCGGCAGCATTTTCGAGGAAGACCGGGCAGGCCGGCACATTGGCTGCCACGGTTTTCCGGAGGAACCCAAACGCCTCGGCATGCGGCTCGATGGCAAGCACGGCTCCGGCTCCGGCCCGGATGGCCAGCGCGGTATAAAGACCAACGTTGGCCCCGACATCCACAAACGTCATCCCAGGTTTGAAGTGCGCGCAAAAAAAAGCGATCTCGTCCTTTTCATAAGCTCCGAGAGCGAGCGCCCCGCAGACCACCGGGTCGGCAGGGTTCGGGATCACCGTGGCTCCTCGCACCACAATCTTCTGAGGAATCATCCGGCAAAGGATCGCGTTGGCCAGCTGACGGAGCGGCCAGGGCTTGAGGAGAACAGTGTAAACGAATTCCGGCAGGCTCATCGGGATTCCCTGCAGGCCTGAACAGCAGCAGAGATGGGGCCCGGCTGATGCCCGGCTGCATTCAGAATCGAGAAGCCATCCACCCGCCTGACTTTCATGAAAGTGCGCTCATGCGTGCCAAAATCTATCTGGCTGCCGACAAGGTGTCAAAGAGTCCGGGCACAAAAACCTTATCGCATGGAGCTACCTTTATTTATTTGCAGCGACTATGGGCGAACGGCTCGGACGGCACCTCCCCTCGCAAGCCACCTAAAACAGGATCTGCAAATCGACACGGCGCCAGAGAATATGGTTGAGGTGGCGGAACCCGGGGGAGTAGATCTGCGGGCGATGAGCGATCCCAAATGGTGGCAGACGGCGGTATTTTACCAGATCTACCCGCGGAGTTTTTCCGATGGCAACGGCGACGGGATCGGGGATTTCCAGGGGATCATTTCCCGGCTCGATTACCTGCGCGATCTGGGGGTTGGCGCGATCTGGCTGTCGCCGCATTATCCGTCGCCGTTTCTCGACTGCGGCTACGACATTTCCGACCATGCGGGCGTCGCGCCCGAGTATGGTTCGATGGCGGACTTCAAGATGTTCCTGCTCGAGGCGCACGCCCGGAACCTCCGCGTCGTGCTCGACCTCGTTCTCAACCACACCTCCGACCAGCACCCCTGGTTTGTCGAGTCGCAGGCCGGCGGCAACAACCCGAAGCGCGACTGGTATGTCTGGCGCGACGGCAAAGACGGCGGCCCGCCAAACAACTGGGTGTCGATCTTTGGCGGGCCGGCGTGGGAACAGGATCCGGCAACCGGCCAATACTACTACCACGCGTTCCTCAAAGAGCAGCCGGACCTTAACTGGCGGAACCCAGAGGTCAGGAAGGCGATGTGGGACGTCGCGCGCTTCTGGCTCGACCTCGGGGTGGACGGGTTCCGGCTCGATGCGATCGCCACGATTTACGAGCACCCCGGCCTTCCTGATCACACCCAGCCGCTATCGCCGTCCGAGGCTCTCAACCCGACGGCCATTCCCTATGACCGATACCTGCACCTGATGCGCTTCCAGATGCAGCAGCCGGGGATTCACGAGCTGATGCGGTCGTTACGCGAGCTCGTTGACGAGTATCCAGGAGATCGGGTGCTTGTCGGCGAAGACGAGGATGTGTCGTTTCACGGGTCCAGAAATGACGAGCTGCATCTGGTTTTCAATTTTCCGCTCATGAGGATCGGGCACCTGACGCCCGTGCAAATCCGCGCCAACCAGGCGATCCGGCTCTCGGAGCTGCCGCCCGGCGCATGGCCCTGCAACACTCTGGGCAACCACGACTCCCCGCGCGTTTGGACCCGGTGTGGCGATGGGCGCCATGACGCCGGGCTCGCGCGCCTGCACCTGGCGTTAATGCTCACGCTCAAGGGAACGCCGTTTCTCTACAACGGCGAAGAAATCGGCATGACCGACCTCGAGCTGGGAAACCCGGCCGCCCTCCGGGACACAAACGCGATCCGGCAGTATCTGGCGCTGGTCCGGGAGCCCGGCACCCAGCCTGACGAAGCCTTGAAGGCAGTGGCCTCGACGACGCGAGACCGCTGCCGCAGCCCGCTCCAGTGGAGCGCCGCACCCAACGCCGGCTTCAGCCCGCCGGATGTCAAGACGTGGCTGCCGGTCAACCCGAATTACGCCACCGGGGTGAACGTCGCCGGCCAAGGTGCCGACCCCGGCTCACTGCTCGCCTTTTATCGCAAGATGCTGCAGCTACGGCGCGAAACCCCCGCCCTCGTAGCCGGCGACTACCATGCGCTCCACCAGCACAGCGCCAACTACCTCGCCTACCTCCGCCGCGACGAAAAATCCGGCCAGACCTGCCTCGTCGCCCTCAACTTCTCAAGCGAAGAGCAGACGCCTGTCTTCGATGTCGGCGGCAGGCCGACCCGACTCCTCTTCTCCAGCCGGGTCCGCGAGGACCGGATTTTGTCCCTTGATCGGCTCGCGCTCGCTCCGTTTGAAATACTCATCGCGGAACTCGCGTGAGCGGGAGGCATCTCTTCGCCGCTGCCGCAGGCACGGTCCTTCCTCCAAAGAAAACCCCTTAACGAGCGTCACCTCACGTGAGCAATGAGCTCTGATCCGGGAAAACCCTCACGGCTTAAGGATTGCAAACGTCCTCCTTCCGCCCCTTTCGATCAGCAGGAGGATCCCCCGTCCAGGATCGAGCGCGCCCAGCGCGTTCTCCAACCCCTTCTTGTCGGCGACCGGCCGCCCGCCAGCCTCGGTGATCAGGTCGCCCCTCTCGATCCCGGCCACGGCGGCAGGGCTGCCGGGCACGATGTCCGTGACCACCGCTCCGCCTGAGCCCTGACGGCGGATCCCAAATTCCTTGAGGGCATCGGCGCTGGCGTCGCGGAAGGAAAATCCCGGCGACTCGGGCTGAGGGACAGGAGCGGCATCCGCCGGCAGGCTCTTTTTGCGGGACGGCTTCCGGACGGAGGCCCTGACGAGAGGATCAGGCTGCTCGGCAGTCACCACGTGAAGCTTCGCCATCCGCCCGGACCTCCAGACGTCCAGAGCGACCGGCTGGCCAATTTGTTTTGCGAGGATTTCGCGCTGGAGGTCGCTGGCGACGGCAACTTCGCGTCCGTCCACCCGGAGGATAACATCTCCGGTCCGGAGGTCGCTGGACTCGGCGGGCGCGCCGGATTCGATTCCCCTCACGACAACGCCCTTGGAAAGCTCGGGGAAAAGCTGCTGGAGCTGGGCCGCCTCCTCGATCCCAACGATGACGATTCCGAGCCACGGGCGGCTGACCCGGCCACGATCGATGAGCTGGTCGGCGATGGTTTTTGCCGTGTTGATAGGGATCGAGAACCCGAGCCCCCGGTTGGTCCCGCTGATCAGCGAGTTGATACCGATGACCCGCCCGTCAATATCGCAGAGCGGGCCTCCGCTGTTTCCCGGGTTGATCGAGGCGTCGGTCTGAAGGAACTCGTACCCGCCGCCGATCTGGAGGTTGCGGCCTTTGGCGCTCACCACTCCGACGGTGAATGTGTAGGGGAGGTCCATCGGAGTTCCGATCGCAAAGGCGAACTCTCCGACCCGCACCGCATCGCTATCGCCGAGTTCCATGACAGGCAGGTTGCCCCCATCAATCTTCAGGACGGCCAGATCGCTCCGCGCATCGGCCCCGACAACCTTCGCCTCAAATTTCCTCCCGTCCTTCAGCCGGACAGTGATTTTCTCCGCCCCATCGACGACGTGGAAGTTTGTCAGGAGATACCCGTCCGGTCGAAACAAGAAACCGGAGCCCATATTCGCCGGTTCCCGGGCCGGGCTGCCGTCCGGGAATTGCAAAAAGAATTCCAGACCTTGCGGGAGCCCGGACATCGGCGAGGGGGACGTCCGGACGGACTCGATGATGGCCACCCCAGGGGAGGCCTTTTCAAAAACGGCGGCGAACGAGTCGTTGAGCTGGCGCAACGCCCCCGGCGCGCCAGCCTGGGCTTGAACATTCAAGCCGCCGAGAAGAGCAACAAGAAATCCGACGGAAAACAAAATGGTCCTCATGGGTTGAAAAATAACCTGCCACCTGCGGTTTTCAAGTGCCGCACGCGAGATTTTCCTGCACGGCCCGAGGCGCCGGGAGGATCGGGCCAGCAATGCATCATGGACACGACGGGGGGCTCTGGTAAAACATCGCCGCAATGGAGCAGATGACATACCATGGGCCAGCGAGGCTGCCCGAGCCGACGCGCAGAGAAGCCTGAGCCATGCACGTCTTCTTTCGAGTCCTGCCGTATGTCCGCCGGTATCCGCTGCTGGCGGCCGCCACGCTCGGCTGTGCGGTGCTCAGCACGGTGATGGTGGTGATTTTTCCGGTCGTCACTCAGAAGATCGTTGACGACGTGATCCGGGGGGGGCGCCCGGAGCTATTGCTGCCGCTGCTGGCGACCGGATTCGGAGGATTTTTTCTGCAGGAGCTCCTCGACAGCCTGAGGATCATCTTCAACAACCACTTCGAACAAAAAGTCATCTGCGATCTGCGGAGCGAGCTCTACGGACACATCCAAAAGCTTCCGCTGCCGTGGTTTGACAGCCGTGCGACCGGAGACATCATGACCCGCCTGATCGAGGATGTGACGAGCGTCGAGCGGGTGCTGATTGACGGGATCGAGCAGGGGACAGTGGCCTCGCTGCAGATCCTGATCGTGAGCGGGCTGATGCTCGCCTTCAGCCCGTCGCTGACTTTGGCGGCGCTCGTTCCGATCCCGTTTTTGGCGGCGGGAGCGACCGTCTACACGGTGACCGCGCGCTCGCGCTACAAGCTCCAGCGCAAATCCGTCTCCGCGCTGAACTCGCTGCTTCACGACAACATTGCGGGCATCCGGCAGATCAAGACCTATACGAGCGAGGATCGCGAACAGTCGAGGTTCGATGCCGCGACCGACGCCGTGAGGAAAGCCACGCTGGTCGTGATGCGCGCTTGGGCGATCTACCAGCCTTCCATGGGGTTTTTGACCTCCTGCGGAATGCTCTTGATCGCCGGATACGGCACCCGTGAGGTCCTGGCCGGCCGGATGGACGTCGGCGTGCTCGTGGCATTTTTCGTGCTGGCGCGCTACCTCTATGAGCCGGTCGGACGCCTCCACCAGCTGAACCAGATTTTCCAAGCCGGGCGGGCGGCGGGCGACCGGGTCTTTGAGATCATGGACGCGGCGGCGGAGGTTCCTGACCATGCGGGGGCTGTTTGCAAACCTCTCTCCGGGGCGGTCGAGTATCTCGATGTGTCGTTTTCGTATTCCGCCGAGCTTCCGGTCCTTTCCGGCGTGAGCCTGAGCGCGCGGGCCGGGGAAACGGTTGCTCTGGTCGGCCCGACAGGCGCTGGAAAATCCACGCTTGTGAACCTGCTTGTCCGGTTCTACGAGCTCAGCGGCGGGGAGATTCTGATTGACGGCATTCCCCTTCAGAACATCCCCCGGAACCATCTGCGCAGGAACATCGCCGTGGTGACGCAGGAGAGCTTTCTTTTCAACGGAACGACCGCAGAAAACCTGCGGGTCGGAAAGCCGGATGCCTCCGAGGACGCGATGTGGCAGGTCCTTGAGGCAGCCAACGCGGCGGGCTTTGTGCGCCGGCTTCCCCGGGGGCTGCACTCGCAGCTCGGCGAGCGGGGGGTCCGACTGAGCGTTGGGGAGAAGCAGCGCATTTCGATCGCCCGGGCGCTCCTCAAAAACCCGCCAATCCTGATCCTCGATGAGGCGACCGCCAGCGTGGACACCGCCACCGAAGCACTCATCCAGCAGGCCCTCGACCGGCTGATGGAGCACCGGACAAGCTTCGTCATCGCCCACAGGCTTTCCACCGTCCGCCACGCCTCCCAAATCCTCGTGCTGGAGCGCGGAAGGATCGTCGAGCGGGGCCGGCACGACCAGCTCGTCGCGCTGGGCGGGCTCTACGCCAAGCTCTGCAAAAACAGCTTCATGGAAACCGGCCGACCGTAGCCCTCAGTTGCAAGATCGTCGGCTCCAAGCCGCTTCCTCGTGGCGCATTGACATTCCCACGGAATCCTGCAACCAAATGCAGCATGGAAACGCTGCAGGCGGATGGAATTGACGGGCAAACGCTGACGACATCCGAAAGGCGATTTCCTATCAGCCAGCTTTTTTATGCCCTGATTCTTCTTATGGTGGGGTGCTCGACGAATTCGCAGCAAGCGCCACCTTCTTTTCAATTAAGCGCAACCGCAGGCGCCTCCAATACAGCCAAGTCCTGGAGAACCGGAGAGATGATTTATCCCCCTCCATTTGAGCTCAAGGCTCGATACCCGACAACAGCGCTTTCCGGCACCTGGGACGGCATCAGCGGCACCGTAACTGTAACTTTGGCTTCGCCATCCAGAATCCAGGCTATTTCAGCAGCATGCAACGCGGCTGACGGATATGCGGCGGCAAACACCATTGGTGCGACCGATGATGGTTTGTCCAACTACATGTATGCCCGGTTTGAACGGAAGAGTTACCCGTGGGGCAAAGCGATCTCGTTCCTGACGACTTCAACCCAAAATAGAGAATACTCGCCGAGCAACGATTCGTTGAGATACGAGGTCTGGGGAGTCACCCAGGATGGGCGCCACGTTGTTCACGCTGCTCTCTGCACCTCGCACCCCAAACTGCCGCCAGATAGTCTTCGTGCCAGAGAAGTGACTTCCACCGTTGCGTTGAAGAAGGATCCCGACTACGCACTGATCGAGCGTTGTCCGCCACAGGATTTCAAACCAAACCTGACAAGCATCGACAAGATGATCGGCTCGCTCAAGATGGAAGGCAAAAACTAGCGGGGAACGCCCCGCCTTCGTTCTCAGGTTCCCGCTGCAGCCCGGAAATCGTTTTGAGCGCATCGGCGTCCGCTTCAAAAGCGACACGGCAGACGGCAAGCTCTTCGGCAAGGACGGCTACAACACGTTCGGCAAGTCGTATCGCACGGTCTCCTGCTCGCTGCAGAATGGCCGCCTCCAAACCAGCCCGGGAAAAATCTCCGGCGTCCAGGTGAAGCCGGGCGAGTGGAACCAGGTCGCGCTGAAGAGTGAGACCTGTTGCGGGGCAGGTCTCGCTCTTCCCGGAGGAACACCTACCCTTGGATACCGACCAGCGCGAGATTCCCGCAGTGGGCATACGGCTCTCGGGAATGCAGCTTTTGAGGCCCCGGCAATGGGGTGCGTGCTGGCTGGGTTGCCAACTCTGGGAGCAGCTCGGCTTGGATGACTTTTGGTCGGAGCGTCTGCCCGTCGGTCGGCAGTGAGCCCGGTGGGCCGACATCTTGAAAACGATTGCCATTTACCGCTTGGTCAGCCCCGGCAGCGAATAGCGTTTGCACCGCCACTGGTTCGACCATAGCGCCATGGCCGACCTGCTCGGCGGCGACTTCAGCCTGGCCGAGATCCACCGCCTCTATGAGTGCCACGACAAGCTGCTCAAACACAAAACCGCCCTCTTCGACCATCTCACAGAGCGTTGGAAAACCCTCTTCGATGCCAAATTTGAAGTCCTGCTTTACGATCTCACGA
>JBAXXX010000105.1:0-13302 GCA_037127695.1 Verrucomicrobiia bacterium
ACCCTGATCTGTGGTTCGGTTGCAAGCCCCCGCATCAGCAATGGTGCGGGGGTTTTGTGTTTCAGACGACATTGCTCACGCCAAGACGTGCTGCCAAGGCGCGGAGGCTGTCTTCCTCCGGCTTAAATCCGTGATAAGCCAACTGCTCGCCAACTGCTCGAAAGAACTCCATGTAATCCGCGTTGGAGCATTCCAAGGAAAAGAGCCCTTCTTCTTCAACCGCTCGCTCAACCAACGTCAGCCCGACCTCGGTCAAAGCCAGATCACTGTTGAGAATGTATTCCCGTTCTTCTGAGGAAAACGTGAGCGATTTTGTTGAGGGAGTTTCCACAAAACATATTGTGCGCCATCCAGAGGCAATTTCAAGCAAGGCCGTTGACACGCCCGGCGTGGCATGTCCATCCACGATGAAATGGCCGCAGATGTGGCCGGTATATTTTCCGAGTTCGGTAAGGAAGTGGTGCTTGGCGGTCGCACGCTCCCGGCCCTGATCTCCGAGCCGCAGGAAACCTTGGAACTTGGTGCGGGCGGATTTACCGCCTCCGGAAATTTCACGGTAAAGTTGTTACGCAACAACCTTTCTGCGATTCCGCAGATCGGGGAGACGCTCACCTACGCCGGGGAAACATTCCGGATCGTGCGCGTGTCGAACCGCCCGCCACACCCTCTCGTCACCCTCACCGTGGAGCCAGTCGAATGAACACGGACATCGAACGGGGCTTCGTGGCGGTGATCCAGGCGGCAATGCCGGGAGTGCATGTGCGGGAGGCGACCAGTTCAAAGCCGCATCCATCGGACGCTCAGATGGTCATCGTCGAGTGCCCGGAGTGCGAACATGTGGCGGGACCGCTTTACCGGGCAACCGTGAAAGTGCATCTCGGCACGCCTGCTTTCGATATGGGCGAGTCCCGGCACCGGGAGGCGGCCGGCATGATGGCGCTCTCGCTTCTCGATCCAGCCGAGGCGAAGATCCTGTTCGATGCCGCTGCCGGCAGTATCTCACTCCACGGGTTCCACGTCCGCTCGCAGGGGGAGGATATTGTCGAGAACACCTGGCGTTCGACCATCGAACTCGTTGCCGGGATCCGCCTCGGTTGACATGGCCGTCGGTGCATGGCCGATACATCACCAGAGCCGAAACCCGAGATTCGCCGTTCCGCTTACGATTTCTGCGAGAAGGCGCTCGCCCAGTTTGAGGCGATCCCCGCCCAGGCACGCGCGAAAGGATTCTCGATCACCCGTTCCCAGACGATCTCCGGGGACACCGTCCAACGCTCCTACATCATCCAGTTCGATCTGAAATTGACCGGCTGCGAACTCCCCTGACATGGCCTTCGCGACAATCAATCTTTTTGGCGTAACCGACCCCGCGGCCGGATATTTGCAGGAATCCTCGCAGGAAAAGAGCGTCGAGGTCGCCACATGCAAGGACGCCACGGGAGTCACCAAGCTGGCCGTGCCTAAGGGCGTTGTCACCACCACGGTCACGCTCAAAGGCAAAGGCACGTATTCGCCATCGGTTTCCCGTAACACAGGCGTCGGGGCCACGGCTGTCATTACCTCCGCGAAGGCGTCCGAGAGCAACGACGACTTCCCCGACTACGAGATCACTTACCAGAAGTTTGCATCCACCTGATTTTTATGGCCGCACCCACTGACATCGGCATCACACTCGTCACCGAGGCCACCGCTCAATCGGCGGAGGTTTCGAGCAAAGGCGACGTTAAAATCCTCACCGACAGGAGCGGCAACTATTCGAACGCTGCCGTCCAAGATCCCACGTTTGAATTCAGCGTGCGCGGCAAAGGCGCTGCGTGCCCGGTCGCGCTCAAGGCGGCCACGGCCCCAACCGGAGTGAGCGGCAAGGTCATCGTGACCACCGTGAAGGAATCCACCAAGAACGACGACTGGGAGGAATGGGAATATTCCGGCCAGGGTTACCCGTCGGCCACCTGATCAATTTCACACCAACCGATCCCATAATGACAAACGGCCAATCATTCCACTGGATTGCAGAGGAGGCAAAAGCCCAGCAGACGCCCGAGGGCAAACTGCGATTCACCAACAACCCGCTCACGAGTCCCAACACCCAACTCATCGCCGCCGCGCTGACGAGCGGGTTCAAGCTGGTCGAACCTGGCGGGTTCCGCGACACGGTCGAGCAAACCGAGAACGGCCCGCTGCGCCGGGTCGAGTGGTTCATCGACGGGGCCACACGCGGCATCTTCAAATCCCCGGACGAGGATATTGAATTTCCCGAATTCCGTCGGCGGTTCGAGAGCGAAGATTGGTGCCTGGCGAATCCCGACCATCCGATTTCGTTTCTTCGCTGGGCCTTCCGCGCTCACGGCGATCTCCGCGACCGGATCCGCACGCTCAAACCTGCCGCCCTCGTGCGCCGGGGTAACCGGCAAGTCACGCTCCCGGCAGATCTTCCCGAAGACAAACGCCAGAAACTTCTCTCCTACCTCAAATGAACGACGCCACCGATTTCCTCCGTCCAGCCGCCGAACCCGCCGGACTCAAGCTCCGTCCGCTTTCCAGTGGTTCATATGCGATCCTCCACCGCACCGGAAACGCGTTTGTCGTGCCGCCGGGTAATACTGCGCCCGACCATCTCACGGCAGCCCTCGAATACGCCTACATCCACGGCGCACCGTTGGAAGCGGTCCTGCGGGCCGCATATTCCGCGCCGGATGTTTTTCATGCCGAGGTGTTCCGGTTCTCACAGGCGATCCCGGTTGCCGACATCCCGGCAATCATCCGCGAGGTCGAGAACGGTCTCACCGCTGCCGCCTCGCAGTCCGTGGACGTGATCCCGCGCCCTGGCACGGAAGACAAGGACGCGCCCCCAAACTCCTAGCGCCAGCCTGGATCGCCTCGCGCGTATTCACGCTGGCCGAAAAGACCGGCTGGCCGGAAGCGTTCATTTTGTGGGAACTCCCGCTCTGGCGGGCACTCGCTTACCAGCATTGTGCGCTCTGGCAATCGGGCGCATGGACGGTCGCTCCATCAGCTCCGGTCGAGGAGCAGATCACGCAGTTGACCGCGCTCCAGATCGAAGACGATGAGCCTTGAACTCGATAAGACAAAGTTTGATGCCGCCCTGAAGGAGTTCCGGCGCAACGGCAAACGTGCGGCCGAGGTGGTTCTACGGGAGCAGGCGCGGGGCGTGCTGAGAAAAATCATCGACTGGACACCGCCCGGCGGCAAAAACGCAACGGGGCAAGGAGCCAAGAAGCGGGGCGAGGCGAAGGTGGAGCGAGACATCCTCAAACTCATGCAGCCCTACGTCCCGCCCAAGGCTCCCGTAAACATTCTTCGGGCGGCAGGCATGTTCGCTGAGGAGGCATCCAACGCATCACCCGCCGCCATCCACAAAGCCAACCGATCGCCAACTGGACGGGTGAACCGGAAACTCAACCCGCGAATCAAAATCAAGGCGGCGGATCTCAAACGCTACATCGCCTCCAAAAAGAAGATGGTTGGATTCCTCGCATCGGGCTGGAAAGCGGCTGCCACGAAACTCGGCGTGCCGGTCCCGGCATGGGTCTCGAGGCATTCCGCTCCCGGTGAGGGCAAGATCAAATCAAATGCCGTGGCGATTGAGGTTGTCGCCACCAACAAGGTCAAAGGCTCGCCTGCGCTCGACATCGAGCGGAGGGTTCAAAGCGCCATCGATTCCCAGGCGGCGGCCATGGTGAGGAGACTGGAGAACTTTGCCGTGCGCGAGGCGGCGAGGAAGGCGGGATTCCGCGCCTGATTGACACGCCCCATCCGGCGTGGCCGACATCACAGCCAGATTCCGTCTCGATATTTCCGGCATTGATGCCGCGCTCGCCCGTGTAGCTGCTGCAACGATCGCTGTCCAAGGCGCATTCGCCGCCGCCAATACTGCGCTTGCCCCATTCGCGAGTGCTTTCTCCGCAATCAAAGAATCCCTCGACCTGGGTGGGCAGCTGACGGATATGAGCGCCCAGACCGGAATCGCCGTGGGCGATCTTGTCGTGTTGCGACAAGCATTCGCCAACGCGGGCATGGACGCCGAGCAGGTAGGACCGGCAATCAACCGGCTTCAAAAGGCGCTCGGTGGGATCAACGAGGACGGGGAGCCGACAAACAAGGCGCTTGCCGCACTCGGGATCTCAATGGGTGAACTCCAATCGCTCAACCCCGCCGAACAATTCTCGCGGGTATCGGCTGCGCTTGCGGCGATTCCCGACACGACCGAGCGGGCGGCAACTGCCATGGGGATCTTCGGACGCAAAGGAGCCGCGTTGCAGGCGATTTTCCTGGATGGATCGGCAATGGACGTCGCCCGGCAGCAAGTCGGCGGGCTTGCGGACACGATGCAGGCGAACGCATCGAAGTTTGATTCCATATCGGACGCACTCGGGGCCGCAAATCTGAAAGGCCAGCAGCTTGCAGCCGGGTTCACTGCGGCCATCGCCCCCGCGCTGGAGGAAATCGGCAACGCTCTCAACGCGACCGATCTGACCGGCCTTGGCGAATCACTGGGAGAAATCGCAGCGACAGCCATCCGTTTCGGCCAGGCGCTTTCGGGCATGATCCCGCAGATCGTCGGGGTGGTGGCGGCAATGGCCCTCTACCGCGCTGGGTTCGACACGAAGGTGGTGAGCGCCATGAGCAACATCGGGCCGGCGGCATCCCGGGCGTTCGCCCAAGTCCGCGTCGCACTCGCCGCGATGAACTTTTCGAGCGTGGGCGCGGCCGCCCGCACCGCTTTTGCCGGGATAGGCATGGCGGCACGCGGGGCAGCGTTGGCGATCAAAGGCGCTCTCATTTCCACCGGCATCGGCATCCTGATCGCGGGAATCGCGGCAGCCATCGAGGTGGTCATCGGGAAAATCCAGCAGGCCAAGGAAGCGACCCGTGCTGCGGGGGCGGCGAGCAGCGACACGCTCAAGGCGGTGACCTCCATCGCGGCAGAAATGAAAACCGTGTCGAGCGAGGCCGACAAAGTCGATGTAGGCAAGCGCATCGACCAGGATATCGAATCTGCCAAGGAATCGCTCGCCGGGCTCGCAGACCAGTTCGAAAACCTTTCGCCTGAGCAGCGAAACGACATCTCCAAAGAATACAACCTGCGCATCCGGCTTCTGGAGCAGATGAAGGCGAGCATGGCCGGGATCACGCCCGAGGTCATGGCGCAACGACAAGCAGAGAAGGATCGCGCCGCAGCACTGGCGGAAAGCCAGCGGAGGGCGGCGGCACTCAGCGGCGAACTGGGCAAAAACAAAGAGGCGCTCGACAAGAAGATCGCCGACGCAGCGTTCAGCGAGCTATCCGCTACCGACCAGAAAGATGCGACTCTTGCGGGGGTGGGGGCGTCCTCCACTGCAAACGTGGACGCCGAGATCGCGCTCCTGGCCGCCAAGCGGGAATCCTCCTCGCTCACAAACGATGAGGTCATCCGAATGCAATCGCTCATCGATGCGCGGGAAAAGCTCATCGGGGTCGAGCGCGACCTCGCCCGCGAACGCGAGCAGGCGGCCAAGAAAGCCGAGGAGGACGCGAAAAAGGAAGCCGAGGCGGCAGCGAAGAGGACCGAGTTCACCCGCGACGTGAACCGGGAGATTGCGCGGGCGAAGGCGCAATCATCCGGCGACAAGGAAACCGTGAAGCGGCTCGACCACGAGGCGCAGCTCGCCCAGGAAACCAAACAGGGGATCTCGGCGGGCTTGGATCCAAAAGAGGCCGCACGGTTGGCAAACGAGAAGGTCGGCGCACTCGACACGGCCGCAGCCGCCCAAAAAGACGAGGAAAACCGAAAGACGCTCACCGCCCTCGATCTCGAAACCAGGCTCGCCGAAGCAAAGGCGGCCGGAAACAAAGAGGAGGCCGCACGGATCGAATGGCTGCAAAAATACAACTCCGAGCTCGCCCGGCTGCGGGACGTGATGCCGGAAGCAGACGCGCAGGCGGCAGCCGCCAGGTTGGCCAACGCACAGTCTGCCGGTGATCCCCAAGCCGCCCAGGAACGGTCCGGCGCCCTTTATTCCTCCTCGATGGCCAAGATCGGCGCGGGTGGAAATTTCGTTTCAGGAAGCTCGGATCCGATCCTGACCGAAAACCGTCGGCAGACATCCATCCTCGAGCGGATTGCGCGGTCTGTCTCGCGCCAGGGCAGCCAGAGCACAGAGCTCAACTACACGCTCGCTTGACACGCCCCCTTCATTACCGATGGCCGCCGTTCTCACAAAATCTGAAACCTCCACCGATTCCAAGGGACGCGCCATCACCACGGAAACGTGGGAGGCGTTCGACGGCGCTCCTTCAGCGCCCTCTGGCGCATCCAACATCAAGCGCACGCATACCGACGGGAAGCACACACTCACGTTCGACAACACCCCGACCGACAGCACCGGTGAAGAATACAGCGTCGAGGGCAGCATGTCGCAGGAACCGATCGAGACGCACGAGAAGTTCAAAAACATCAGCGCGGCGGATTGGAAGAAGTGGAACCTCTGGAAAAACAACACGAAGGACGAGGCCCTTGAGGGGTGGAAACCTGATACCGGAGCGATGGCCGACCTTGCCGCCCTCTATGAGAAAGGGGTGACCGATTATCTGGTTCCCCGTGCGGTCGTGCGCATCACCCGGATCGAGGGATTTTCTCCCAGACTCTCCAAGCTCGGCAAAATTGACGCTCCTTCCGGCGCTCCCACGCTCCCGAGCGGGGCGAACTGGATGCTCACCGGCGCGAGCGGGGCGAGGCAGGAAGGCGGGAAGTGGAGCAACACCTACGAATACATGTCCAGCGGGCCGGCTGGATGGAATTCGGCCATTTACTCATGACGATCCCGACTTTTAAAAAAGGCGACAAGCTCTGGGCCGCAGACCTGCAATCCCTCGCGGATGCCGTGCGGGCAAATCGCGTGCTCCCCGGCGCAGGCATCAGGATCACCGGCAGCCCGAACGGAACGACGGTGGCAGCCAACATCCCGCGTGCATCAAAATCAGGAACGATGACGCTGCACCAAGTCGATTTCGAGGATCTCATTCCCGACCCGTTCAAGATCATGCAGGAGGTGATGGACGAAATCCTCAACGCGTTCTACGAGGCGCTGCCAACGGCGGAAGCAATCGCCGGGGTGATCGAGAACCAGCTCCTGAACATGGACGACTACATGCCCACTGCCGAGGCGGTTGCGGCCATCATCCAATCACGGATCGAATCGTATCTCATCGGTGGCGGCGGCGCGGAACTCTCGTTTGAGACTCTGTTCGACAGCTTCGCCAACTCGGCTCCGGGCGCTGAGGAAATCGCCTCAATGCTGATGCCGTATTTCCAGGCTGCGCTCGATGTCATGGAGGGGATCGACGCGCTGGTGCAGGAAAAATATGAAGCCTACGCGAACGTGGGGACGCTAATCACCGCTCACTTCGCCGGGGCAAACGCCGGAGAGGGAGAGGCCAAACCGAGCCCTCCGAGTCCCGGCGACTACCTGTATTGCGAAGAGTTTGGGATCCTTTACACGGTGTTCCCGGTTGGCTACGAGTCCGGCATTCCGACGGCGAACCTGGTTTGGAGGGTTCATTTCCAAGTGGGATCAGCCCCGCAAGGAGGCTCGGCGGACACCCGCGTCTGGTGGTGCGCCCTGACGACATTCCCCGCGCCAGACATCGGGGCAATCTGCCGGATGCTGGGCAGGATCGGCGAAGACCTCATCAAGAAGTCGGTCGATCTCATTGCCGGCCCGGTGGCGGGACTCACCAAAACATTCGCCCGGTTCATCAAAAACGCTCTCTCGAAGCTCGATGAAATCCCGGATGCTGTCGGACGGGCGGTGAAGGCTGCGCTTGATCTGATATGGGACGCGATCAACGCCCTCGCTGCCAGCATCCCCGGCCTCATCGCCAATGCTCTTCAAACCGTGTGGGACGAGATCAACAGAATGTGGAATAGCCTCACCTACGCGCTGGATAATGTTTCCCTCCTCTGGGCGGAAATTACCAAGGTTTACGAGGCGATCACATCGCTCCAGGAAAAGATCACGGAGATTCTGGCGGACATCGCGCTGCTAAAAAACCCGACCAACTCGATCACGTATGTCGGGCATGACGGGCAGATGTATACGGCCCCGTCCGTGGCACTGGGCACCTGCATTGGCGTCACCAAGCAAATGGACATCGACTGGATCGGGATCGATGGCAACGGCCATGCGATGAAAGTTCTGATGTGGGACGGCACGTATATGCCGGAGGCCGTGAACTCAGAAACCCTGGAGCTGGTCAACTCGGATGGCGACATCTACGAGGTCAACACGGTTGGCACTCCGATCAAGGGAAGCTCGATAAAGATCGACGTGAACTACCTCGATAATAACGGCGAACCCCAAAAGATTGAGGCATTCGCCATCCAGAGCACAGGCGAAACCGGGCTCATCAAAAAGGAGGACATCGAAATCTGCGTGGACGGATCGGCGCAAACGAAGACGTTCCTCGTCCAGGACGCACCGGGGTAAGCATGGCAAAAAAGCTTCTCCAGCCATCAGATGGGGGCAACTGCGGCGGCTGCGTCGCCTGCCTGGACGCCCCATGCGACCTCACGCTTGTGCATGTGGACATGAACCGGTGCGAGGACGACATCTTTGGCATCTACATCGTGCGTTCCAATGGCTCCGAGCGCTTCATCCGGCAAATCGATCTCGTATCCACACCAGCCGGTTGCTGCGGATCTGATTATGAAACCGGTGAGGAATGCCCGGAAACCCGCATCGAGGTGCCGATCACCATCGAGGAGGCGGATCTCGACGCCTGCTGCAAGTTTACCATCGCGCTCCGGCTCGAAGGCACGAACTGCTGCAACACCTACACGCAATTTTCCATCAACGGCCCCGGCGGCGAGGTTTTCAGCCAAAGCTTCGGCCAGGAGGGGCTCACCCAGAGTTTCGACATTCGCGACCTCTGCAACCCGGCCCCATGATCCGCTTCACGCTCGACCAACTGCGGGAAAAGGCGGCAATCCGTCCGCCTGGATACTTCGAGGACGTGCTCGCGGCAGCCTCGGTGGAAGGCGACTCCGTCACGCTCGACCAGGCGGCTTACCAGATCCTCGCCGGCAAGTATCGTGGAACAAGCGCCGCGCCTCGCCCCCAGGAACCAACCGCCGCCGAACTGGCCGCCAATTTCAGTTCCGCGCTCGCCCGGTGGTCGTCGGCGGGTTTTCCGGTGGTATCCCGCGAAATCTACGAAGCCCGCGCCACCGTATGCGCCCCGTGCGAGTTCTGGGATGGAGCAGCCCGCCTTGGCCTCGGAAAATGCCGCCACAAAAAATGCGGGTGCACAAAGATGAAGCGCTGGCTCGCCACGGAAAAATGCCCGCTTGGCAAGTGGGGCGATTGACACGGGCTCCCCGTGCATGAGGCTTTTCCTCGACCTCGATACCAGATCCTTCATCGAATCCGCACAGTTCCAGCGGACAGTTTCCTCGCTCGTGCTCAAGCGTCGCGACCACCTGCCCGTGGACGTGCAGTTTCTTCGCAGCGGGGTGGTAGTTGGGCTCTCAGAGGGAGCCACAGGGAAACTCGGGCTCAAAGCCGACAAGGATTTCAACGGATCGTTTGCCGCCTCCGACCTCGAATGGACAAAATCCGGCACGGGAGACGCCACGACCTACCGGTTCGACCTCAACCTGAACACAGTTCAGATCAACGCCCTTTTCGCAGGCGTTCCCACTCCGGCCTCCGTCACCCTCATGCTCGAAATCGAATGGGCCGAGTCGGACCTGCGCACCAGTTCCAATACGCTCGCGGTTACGCTGGAAAACGACATCGTCCGCGGCGATGAGGGCGTAGCCGAGGAGGGCGGGCCGGTTTATCCGCTCCCCGGCGCAATCGAACTCATCGTCCGGAAAGGCCAAAACAGCGGCTACGCAGGCTTGGATGATTCTGGAAAAGTGCCGGTCGCACAGTTGCCGCAGACAGGGCCGGTGCTGCGTGAAACACAAAATCGATTTGCTGCGAACCACTCGGGATGGAAGGTCGGTGACATCATCCGTCAACTGGGAGATTCCTCGCCGGCGTCGGTGACCATCGAGGTGACGAGCCCGGTGCCCGGCGGAGCACAGGAGGTTGTGGAAATCACCGCGAGCGACGTGCCGGAAGGCGCGACAGCAGGTTTTCAACTGTATTCGAATTTCGGAAGCAGCTCTTGGATGGACCAGAGCGGAGCGCTCTCGGCGGCGGATTACGCCACTGCGATCAAAAATTTCCTTGATGGCGATTGTTCCTGGCTCGGCAGCGCCACCATTAGCGGGGCGGTTGTTACCTTCACTTTCAATTCCTTTGGAAGCGCATCCCCATCGGTGGCTGGCGACTATGCGGGGCTCAGCGTCGTCACGCTCGGCGTATATCAAATGCCTTTTACCTTCGCCGGGAACTTCTACGACCAGGGCGGCAACTACTATTCCGCGTATGCGGAGGTTTACGGTCCGATGCCTACCGAGGGGTTCGCCCAGGAAATTGCCAATGCCCTCACGAACAACATCCCGTTCCTGAATGTCGCGGTGAATGGCACGGCTGTTTCTGCCACCTACAGTTTTTCGGGCCAACTCCCATCCCAGCCATATTTCTACGATCCAAGCGGGAACGGTCAGCTCTGGCAGGCATCATTCGCCGATGGAATTTCAGGCGTGCCGCCGGGCACCTTCCTTGTCAGCGACATCTCTGCTCTGGGCAACGCCGGTGGATACAAGGGGATCGGCGACACCGTGGATTTCCTCTCGGGATACGGTGCGCCATCCAACAGTGTCGGCTCCCTTGGCAACGGCTACGTCAATCTGAACAACGGCGACTTCTACCACCGCTCCGACAGCGGCTGGTTCTTTGTCCTCAATATCAAGGGACCGCAGGGCTCGCAGGGTGCCACGGGTGCCACCGGCCCTGCGGGAGCTGCGGGAGCCGCTGGTGCTTCAAGCGCCAAGCTTCCTCGCCTGGGGATGCACAGGGCTTTTCATCTGCCCCCTCAAAGTCTCGCACTCTCATTCACTCCGATCAGAGGCTGTTTCGATGGTTCCTACCTCTGGGTGACATCCGGCACGAGCCTGGCGAAGATCGACGTTCGCTCGTCAGTTCCATCTGTGGTTGGGACGTATGCCGTAGCGGCGGGAACCAGTTGCCAAGATGTCTGCTTCGACGGGACCAATATCTGGATGACGAATGGGAGCACCACCATTTTCAAGATCAACGGCAGCACGGGGGCGAGTATCGGTTCCTACACCGTTGGTGGGGCGACGGGCGGACTGTGCTTCGATGGGGCGAATCTCTGGGTTAGCCATTATGGCGCGTCGCCGCTGAGCCTGTCTAAAATCAACATCGCCACGGGTGCTGTTTTGGCGACATACAACGTGGCTGACGCCAAGTATATTTCCAGGTTTGCGACGGATGGCACCGACTTGTTTGTTCCCTGCGACTGGACATCAGCAGCTCCAGGCATTTGCAGGGTGAGAATCAGCGACGGAGTGCGGGTGGCGACGTATTCGATGCCAAACAACTACAATCTCAGCGCGAACTTATTTGATGGCTCCTATTTGTGGCAGGCTGGTGGTGGTGGTTCAACAAACACGGTTTACAAGGTCAATCCAACCACCGGAGCATTCCTGGGAGAATTGCCCCAAAACTCGCTCACCTGGCCAAACGTCGTGGCTCTTACAGATAACAGCCTGTTCCTCGCCAATAACAATACGGTCAAGAGATTCGACAAGATCACCCTGGCATTGCAGAACACCTATACGCTGGCTGGAAGCGTCTCCTGGCTGCTCTCCGATGGATTCTACATTTGGGCGGGGCAGCCCTCAGCCCTCGCAAAGATCGACACTGTCTTCCCGTAATCGCCATGAAATTCTCCATCATCCCATCACCAACCGGCACTCACGTCGCTAAGAACGGACGACGTGTGGACATTGTCACCGCCGAAAACGGCAAAGACTACGAATCCCAAGCGGCGTTTCTCACGGCCATGGGGATCCAGCCGCTCGCGCTTTTCGTTGCCAAGCAAACAGCCATCGCTGAACTCCAACAGGCGCACGAGAAATCTCTCCGCGACGGGATCACTCCAGACGGGGCCGCATTTGTCCTGCCGGCTGAAATCGAGTGGCAGAACAAATTCACGGGAATGGTGACGCTCCTGCAGACAGCGCTCCTGGCTGCCTCAAACAAGGCGGCCCGGGACGCCATTCTTGCGGCACCGTCCGTCATTCCCGACAAAACGGGCGCGATCCACCCGATCACGAATCAGGAACTTCTGGCCCTGCTCAGCAGCTACGGCCAGAAAATCCAGACGAAGGAAGTCGTCCTCGCAACCAAACAAGCTGGGATCGCTGCGGCAACATCCGTGAGCGAACTGGCACCAAAATAATGGACAACGACCCGCTCCACGACCTTTCTGATCGCTGCGAACTGTGCCGCGAATCCGTCCGCGACCGCCTTGCTGCCTTCGACCGCCGACTCCTCGCGCTCGAAATCGTTGTCCGCGGCGAGGACGGCCGCAACGGCATGAAGGCCCAGCTCACAGGGCTATGCGAACGCTTCGATGCCTTTGAGAAGAAAGCCATCCGATGGATCGCGGTCGGCACGAGTCTGCCTGGTGTCGTGGTCGGCGTGGTTGCCGTGCTGAAGTTCCTGGGGCGGTTGTAAGCCGCGCTGGGATTGCGTTTATCAGCCGGTTTCCCCGCGTTTCCGGCGACGGATGTAGGGGAAGTGGTTGACACCCGCGCCGGTGGTATGAACGCCATTAAAATCCTCACGCTCGTCGGCAAGGTTGCCGGGGTCATCGCCGGTCTCAACGTCATCCCGTTTGTCCCGCCGCAATACGGCATCTTCATCTTCGCCGGAGCCTCGATCCTCAAGGACGTGGTGAACCGGGTCGGAGATCTCGTGGACGACGGCAAGCAGAACGATTCGTTCAAGGCCTGATCCCCATGTGGACGGCCATCCTCGCCCTCCTGCAATCCGTCCCGGTCGTGGCCCGGATTGTGGAAAAGCTCACGCCAACCCGGCGCGAACGGCAGACCGACAAAATCCGCAACGACAAACAGCATGAACGCGAAAAGATCGACGGTTGGATTGATCGGGGCGGCACTCCTCCTGTGTAGCCAAGGTTGTTGCGTAACAACTTCGAGCGTTCCTCCGCTCCCGGACGGTAATGTGCGTCGTCTCCTTCAATCCTACCCGCAGGAAGCCGAGAAAGCCCGTGTCGCCGCACCCGCTTTCACCCGCGACGCATTGAAGACGATCTCCGGGCTGGAGGAGCAGGTCTTGGTTCTCGGCGTGCTGCCGG
>JBAXXX010000106.1:0-13085 GCA_037127695.1 Verrucomicrobiia bacterium
CCTTGTTCTGCTGATCCTTGTTCTGCTGATCCTTGTTCTGCTGATCCTTGTTCTGATCTTTTTTTTGATCCTTGTTATCTTTTTTCTGTTCCTCCTGTTTTTCGAGGTCGTCGAGGAGTTTTTTAACGATTTTGCGATTTTCCTCGGCCGGAATATTTTTCGGGTCGAGTTTCAAGGCCTCCGAGTATTGCTCGATGGCATTTTTCCAGTCTGCCTTTTTCGTGCTGGTTTCCTTTGCGCTCTCGCCGCGGCGGACGAGCGAGTTGCCGAGGTTGTAGGCGGAGTCCTCGCGGAGTTTCTTGTCTTCGGAAAGGAGAGAGCGGGAGAAATGGGCGATCGCCTGGTCGAAGTCCTTGAGCATGTAGGCGGAATCGCCCGCGTTGAACTCTGCCTCGCGGGACTCCGGAACGGACTTGAGGTGAGACTCATAAGCCTTCCGGGCCTCCCCGTAATCTCCTGCCTGGTAGCTTTGCAGGGCTGAGGCGTGCGATGCGTCCGAGAGGGAGAGCCAAGCCAGGCAGGCAAGGGCTCGCAGGCCCGGGAGGATGGTGCGGCGGCGCTCCCCGAGAAGCAGCCAGCCGACCAGGAAGGCGACGGCAAATGCGAGCGGCCATTGGTAGCGCTCGAGAGGCTGCCGGGATGCGAAGACCCCGGTCTCGGCCAGCTCCATCGGCTCGATCCCCTGCTGAAAAATCTCGCGGGCCGCCTCCGGGCTGATCGGAACATAAAACCCGCCGGTTTCCTTGGCCATCTCGCGCAGCCTCGAGTCGTCAAGCCTCGACTGGACCGGCTTCCCCGAGGCGTCGCGGACGAAATCCTGCCTGCCATCGTCCGAACGGAACGGGATAAGCGAACCGTCGGCCGATCCGATGCCGACGGCAAAGATCCGAATGCCCGCCTGCGATGCTTTTTTTGCTGCGGCGAGCCCGTCGGCATCAAGCTCCTCTCCGTCGGTGAGGATGACGAGCGCCCGGGTCTGGCCCTCGGCCTTCCCGAACGCCTCCGCTGCGGTGGCGATGGCGGCGGCGATGTTTGTTCCCCCTTTCGGGATCACCCTCGTATCGAGCTCGTCGAGCGCATTGATGACGGCCGAGTAGTCGAGGGTTAGCGGGGCCTGGAGGAATGCCGATCCGGCGAAGGCGACGAGCCCGACGCGGTCGCCTTTGAGAAGGCGGATGAGATCCTGAGTGAGGAGCTTGGCGCGAGCGAGGCGGGTCGGCGCGATGTCGGTGGCGAGCATGCTTCGAGACGTATCCACCGCGACGATCACATCTCGGCCCTTCTGCTTGACCTCATGCTGGATAAACCCGTAGCGCGGCTGGGCGAGGGCCACAACCGCCAGGCTGAATGAGGCTAGGACAAGGCCTGCGCGCACGGCCCTGCGCGCCGCGCTCACCGATCCGGCGAGGCGCTCGAGGAGCCTTGGAGCCACAACCCGCTCGAGCAGGGCCCGCCCCCGAAGGTGCGACCAGACATAGAGAAAGGCAAAAAGCGGAGCTGCCAGCAGCCCCCAAAGCCATTGCGGGGATCCGAATGTCAGGGCAAGCGTCTCCATAATGTTTGTGAAAGCAGAACCTCGATGCCCAGAAGAGCAAGCCCCGTGCCGACGAACCATGAAAACAAATCCCGATACTGCGCGATCTTCTCGACATCAACTTTGGATTTTTCCAGCTTGTCAATTTCCCCAAAGATTTTTTCGAGCGACCGGGTATCGGTTGCGCGGTAGGCGATCCCACTCGTGACCTCGGCGATTTCGCGGATGGTTTTCTCGTTGAACTCGACGCGCACGTTGCGATAGACCGTGCGCCCGAAGGGGTCGGTAAACGGGAACGGGGCCTCGCCTTGCGTGCCCGCGCCGATCGTGTAGATCCGGATCCCGAGGGCTTTCGCCGCCTCGGCCGCCGTGAGGGGCATGACTTTCCCGGCATTGTTGTCTCCGTCTGTGAGCAGGACGATCAGCTTCGTTTTCGCCTCTTTGTCCTTGAGCCGGTTTGCGGCCGAGGCGATCGCCGAGCCGATCGCCGTGCCGTCCTCGACAAGCCCGATCTGCAGGCGGTCGAGGTTTTGGATCAGCCAGTCGTGGTCGAGGGTGAGCGGGCTGACGAGGTAGGGGCGGCCGGCAAAGGCGATGATTCCGATGCGGTCGTTCGGGCGCTTCCGTATGAATTGCTCGGTCACCTTCTTCGTGACTTCCAAGCGGTTCGCCCGGCTGGAGCCGATCGAAAAATCCTCGGCAAGCATCGAGCGCGAGACGTCCAGCAGGAGCATGATGTCCACCCCGCTCGCCTGGATGCGGGTGATTTCGCGCCCGAGCTGCGGGCGGGAGAGGGCGACCAGGAACGCCGCGAGGGCCAGATACGAGAGCCCGGCGAGGATAGCCCCCGACCGCGAACGCCGGCGGTGGCCGATGCGGAGCAGCGCGGCCGTGCTCGGAAACATCACCCCTGCCGTGCCGCCGAACCTCCCGCGCAGGTAGGCGAGCGCCGGAACGAGGAGCAGAAGGAGAAGCACCCAAGGGTGGACGACCGTGACGCCAAAAAATGTCATGCCCTCGCCCCCTTCGCGCCGGGCTGGACCTCGCCGCGCACCAGCCGCCCGGCCGTCTCAAGAAGCCCGATCATCTCCGACTCCCCCGCCTCCGCACGGGCGAATTTGAGGAGGTCTGTCTGCTCCAAAAAAACGGAAAGCCCGGCCTTTTCATTGTCCGTGAAGACCGGATTTGTCCGGATGCCAACGAGGAACTCCAGCGACGTCTGGGTTGTGGCCTGCAGCCCGTGCTGGTCGTGGATGTAATGGCGGATCGCATCCGAAACGGTGATCCCGAATGCGTATGGGGCGGCGCCGGCAATTTTCGCGCGGAGAGCTTCCAGCACGGCGAGCGCCCGCTCCTTGGCCGTGGGCGGGCGCCGGTTCGTGAAGAGCTTCCAGAGCAGCGCGCCAATGACGCCAATGGCGAGCACCAGGCTGATCGCGGCGCAGACGACCGCCCACATCGGCCACGGAAGAAACCAGACCGGGCCGACGATGTCGTGGATGGGAACCGGGGTTGGAGCTGGTGGGTTCATGCGGCAAGTCGGCGCTCGCGCTGTTCAAAAAACGCCCGGAGCGGCAGCAGGTAGTCCTCGTTCGTGGCAAGGGGGACGATATCCACCCTCCGGCTGCGAAACAGGCGCTCGAGAGATTTTTTCCGCTGATCCTCAAGATCCCGCAGGCCCTGGCGGATCGCCTTGCTGCCGGTGTTGATGTCGATCTGCTGACCGGTCTCGGCATCTTCGAGCGTGAGAATCCCCACGTCCGGCAAGCTCGACTCCCCAGGGTCGCTCACCGGCATGGCCACAACATCGTGCCGCCGGCTCGCCACCGTAAGCGCCTTGCTGAAATCTGGAGTCAGGAAATCCGAGATGAGAAAAAGAACTGCGCGGCGGCTCGTGACCCGGTTGATGTAGTCCAGCGCGCCGGCCAGGTTTGTCCCTCGACCTTTCGGCTCGAAGTAGAGCATTTCCCGTATCAGCCGCAGCGTATGGAGGCGGCCTTTTTTGGGGGGGATGAAGAGCTCGACATCGTCGCTGAAAAGCAGGAGCCCGACCTTGTCGTTGTTGTTGATCGCGCTGAATGCCAGGATCGATGCCACCTCGGCCGCAAGCTCGCGCTTGCTCAGCTCGACGCTCCCGAATGTCCCCGATGCGCTCACATCCACGAGCAGCATCACCGTCAGCTCGCGCTCCTCGGTGAACTTTTTCACATACGGCGCGTTCATCCGGGCGGTCACGTTCCAGTCGATCGACCGGATCTCATCGCCCGGCGCATATTCCCGAACCTCCTCGAAATTCATCCCGCTCCCCTTGAAGACGCTGTGGTACTGGCCGGCGAACGTCGCGTTCACCAGCCGCCGGGTCCGCAGCTCAAGCCGGCGGATCTTTTTCAGAATCTCTTTCGGGTCGCGGTCCATTCTTTTAGAAATTTAAAATGTAAAATGCCTCCGGATCGGGAACCGCTCTCACTGCGGCCCCGCCTTCGCTTCCGGGTTAGGGGACCGGGAGCCCGGCGAAGATCTGGGCGATGATCATCTCGGTCGTCACCGACTCGGCCTCGGCTTCATAGCTGACCCCGATGCGGTGGCGGAGGACGTCGAGGCCGATCGTTTTGACATCCTGCGGGGTGACGTATCCGCGCCCTGCGATGAAGGCGTTCGCCTTCGCTGCGAGCGTGAGGAAGATCGTGGCCCTGGGGGAGGCTCCGTAGCGGATCATGCCATCGAGCTTGAGCTTGCTGGCGGCAGGGTCGCGCGTTGCCCAGACGATGCTGACGATGTAGTCCTTGACGCGGTCGTCCACGTAGATGCCGTTGACGATCCCGCGAGAGCGGATGATTTCATCCGCCGAGACGACCTCCTGGACATCGAGGCGCGGGGCTGAGGTGGACATGGCGTCGAGGATCGAGCGCTCCTCATCCCGCGTCGGATACCCGACATGGACTTTCAGCATGAACCGGTCGAGCTGCGCCTCGGGAAGCTGGTAGGTGCCCTCCTGCTCGATCGGGTTTTGCGTGGCCAGGACAAGAAACGGATCCGGGAGCTTGAACGTCTTGTCGCTGATCGTGACCTGCCGCTCCTGCATGGCTTCCAGCAACGCGCTCTGGACTTTCGCAGGCGCCCGGTTGATCTCGTCCGCAAGGATCAGGTTCGAAAAAATCGGGCCCAGCTTCGTGGTGAACTCGCCCTCGCGCGGATTGTAGATCAGGGTTCCGATCAGGTCGGCCGGAAGGAGGTCGGGGGTGAATTGCAGCCGCTGAAAGCCGGTGCTGATCGAGCGGGCCAGCGTGCGCACGGTCAGCGTTTTTGCCAGGCCCGGAACCCCCTCGAGAAGCACGTGGCCGTTGGTCAGCAGCCCGACCAGGAGCCGGTGAACAAGGTTTTTTTGCCCGACGACCACCTTGCCGACTTCGGAGAGGAGGGGCTCCACCCACTGGCGGTTTTCCTGCACTTGCTGGGTGAGTTCAGATGTGTTGACGCTCATAGGTTGTGTTTTACTTTGTAATGACAGTTGAGTGTTGCTGGTTCTGACAGGGCCGCTGCGGATTTCGTTCAAATAAAAAGGACGAAAAATTCATTTGTCCGGCCGTCCGCCCGGCCGCCTATTCCGATCTGACGTAGTATGGGCCGACGTCAAACGTATCCCCGACCTTGACGGCATCGTAGCGGGACTTGTCGTTCAGCCAGACTTTGACGGCTTTCTTTTTCCCATCCTTCTGGGGAACCTCGACGACGATGATGTAGTCTCCATCCACGTTCCGGGCGGAGACTGTCCCGCTCCGGTTGAGCGTGATCTCCCGCTCGGAATCGGCGAACGGCAGGAACTCCTTCGTGACGATGATGCCGGACATCTTGGCGTCGGAAATTCTGGCTCCGCTTTGCCACACGGCGACGATGATGAATCCCGCCACAAAAAGCCCAATCAGCGTGGCGGAGACGATGATGCGCGCGGGGACTTTGGTTTTTATGACCCGAGAGGATGAGTTCATTAGCGGTAAGAAAATAAAAGGGATTCCGTCCTGGTGGTTTCGTTGGGCTGAAGGATGCCCTGCCCGGGGTGTGCTGGAGATCTGAGTTGCTCAGAAGATTCTAGCAGTGGCGCAAAACAACGCAACCCTATATGGGCCGCCAGGGCGCATGACACGAAAGTTACCGAGGTAGGGCGGGACGTCCCCGGCCCGCCGCAGGAGTCAGCCCGGAGGTCAGCCCCTACCTTTCAGCCCGTGGTGGTATCTTTCCCGTCGTGCACCCGAGCCGCCAAGCGCGTGCCTGTCCGGGAGGGCTCGGAGCTACTGCTCGTTGGTTCCGGAGCTCTGGAGCGTCTCGCTGATGACCTTCCCGGCCCCCTTGAATGCGTCGCCGATTCCCTGGATGGCATTCTTTGCATCGCGCAGGGCCTTGTGGATTTTGGCGGCCTGAAAGTCGGAGCGGAGCCGGGCGGCCTGCTGGCGGTAAAGATCGGCCTGAACCGAGTCGTCCTTCTTCTCCAGCCCGGCGATCTGGGAGTCGAGCCGAGCGAGGGATTCCTCAACCGCCGCCTGGGTCTTGTCGTTCGGATCGGCCTGAAATTCCGTGACGTGCCTTCGGGCGGCCTCTACCGTCCGGGCTGGCGAGTCGCACCCGGCAACGGCCAGCGCGAGGCAAATGGCAACGAGCGCTGCGGCTGGCCGGCTCATGAGCAAAAGGTGTCGAGCGCGGGCGAGCGGCCGTTTTCCCTCCTCACATCCGGCCGGTTTGCGGCCAGGTGCCGGAGTGCGTGGAAGGTTTCCTCCGGGTCGGCATCGACCGCAAGAGCCACCTGCTCGGAGGTCTGCGGCTTCCCGAAAACCCGAAGGTGAGCGGCAATTTTCTTTTGGAGCGCGATGACTTCTGCGGCAGCTTTTTTTCCGGCCTCGACTCCAGGCTGGTGGTAGGCGTTGACGTTCACGAGCGACGCGTAAAACCCGACGGCCCGCTCGTAGAGGGCGATGAGGGCACCGAGCTGGAAGGCATTGAACTCGGGGATGCTGAGGGTGATGGATTCGCGGCCATTTTCGTGGAGGGCGCTGCGCGTCCCGCGCAGGAACCCCTGGAGGTAATCTCCCGAGGTGACTCCCTCCTCGACTTCGATCGGGGCGGAGGCGGCCGCTTTGCGGACCTCGATGAACGTGACGAAGAAATTGTTGATCCCGTCGCGGAGCTGCTGGACATACGCGTGCTGGTCGGTGGAGCCTTTGTTTCCATAGACCGCGATGCCCTGGTTGACGACGTTACCGTCGAGGTCGAGCTCCTTGCCGAGCGATTCCATGACGAGCTGCTGGAGGTAGCGGCTGAAGAGGAGAAGGCGATCCTTGTAGGGCAGGATGACCATGTCCTTAAGCCCGTGCCCGTCGCCGGAATGGAACCACATGAGCGCGAGAAGCATCGCGGCATTCCGCCGGATGTCGTCGGTGCGGGTTTTCTCATCCATCGCGGAGGCCCCGGCGAGAAACGCCGCGACATCCAGCCCCTGGAGCGCCATAGGAACAAGCCCGACGGCGCTCATCACCGACGTGCGGCCGCCGACCCAGTCCCACATCGGAAACCTCCTCAGCCAGCCTTCGGAGGCCGCCGCCCGGTCCAGCTCGCTCCCAGCGCCAGTCACCGCAACAAAGTTCTTTGCGGGCGGGAGCCCCGCCTTTCGGAAGGCCGCCTGCGCGGTGAGCATCCCATTCCGCGGCTCCTTGGTGCCGCCGGATTTTGAGATGACGACGACGAGCGTGCCGCCGAGGTTCGAGCCGATCTGGCCGAGGACTTTGTCCATGCCGTCCGGGTCGGTGTTGTCGAAGAAGTGGACGCGGAGCGGGTCTGCCGGGCTCCAGAGCGCGTCGGCGACGAGCTCCGGACCGAGGGCTGAACCCCCGATGCCAATGGCGAGCATGTCGGTAAACCGGGAGCCTGAAGCCGATAGGATCTTGCCGGAATGCACGTCTGCCGCGAACTCGAGAACGGCCTGTTGCGTGGAGCGGATCTCCTCCTCGATTTCCGGGGAGGGAGCCAGCGCAGGGTTCCGCAGCCAGTAGTGGCCGACCATGCGGCTCTCGTCGGGGTTCGCAATCGCGCCCGCTTCGAGCGCTTCCATCTGCCGGCACGCCTGGTCGGCAGCAAGGGATGTGCCGGTGAAAAAATCCTCGGGAAAATTCATCCGGCTGATGTCGATCGAGAACCCGAGGTCGTCGTAGCTGAGAAAGTATTGTTGAAACCTTTGCCAAAGCGTGATTGTGCTCATGGGCGCAAGCGAACTAAATTGCCGGCGGTATGGCAAACCGAATTCCCCATTGCGATGAAATCTTTTCCGGGATCCTCTGCGAGACCGAGGCGGACACCCGCGCGCTCGGCCTCCGCGTTGGCGAGGGCATCCATGACCGGCTGGTTCTCAGCCTTGAGGGGCCGCTCGGGGCAGGAAAAACCTGCTTTGTCCAGGGGCTTGCAGAGGCGCTGGGAGCCTCGGATGTTTCGAGCCCGACATTTCCGATCGTCCACGAATACCCGGGCGGGCGGCTCCCGCTCGTCCATTTCGACCTGTACCGGCTGGAGCATGAGGACGAGCTGGTTCCTCTGGGGTTTGAGGACTATTTGCAAGAGCCTGGAGTTTGCGCCATCGAATGGGGTGGGAAGTTCCCCGGGGCGCTCCCGCCTGGCACCTGGCGGGTGCGGTTCTCGATCGTGCCTGCCGGGCGCAGAATCCAAGCGGTCCTCCTGCCATGAACATCCTTTCCATCGAATCTTCCGGGCCGTCAGGCAGCGTGGCCGTGCTCGCGGACGGGATCCTGCTCGAGTCGTGGAGCTTCCGGTGTCCCCGCGGCCGTGGAGGGGATCTGTTCCCCGCATTGGAGGCGGCAGCCGCCCGGATCGGGAAGGCGGACCTCGTCGTCGTGGGGACCGGGCCCGGCGGATACAACGGCCTGCGCATGTCTGCGGCCGCCGCCTGGGGGCTCGCCACGGCGTACGGCGCACGGCTTTCGGGGGTCGCCTCGCTGCTCGGCTACGAGGCTCCCGAGTATTTCGTTGCGGGCGACGCGCGTGGCGGGCAGTGCTTCCTGGCGCGCGTTTCCCATGGCAGGCTTCTGGGTGCTCCTGCCCTGATGAAGGCCGAGGAGGCAAGGGCTCTCCTCGATCCCCGGCTTCCCGTTTTTTGTCCTGCAGGGCTGCTGGAGGGAGTTCCGGAAGCTCTTGATGTGCCTCCCGGCGCAGCAATCCTCGCGCGGCGCACCGACTCCTTCGGCGACCCCAGCCCCTTATACCTCAAGCCTCCTCACATTACTAAGCCGGCCAAAGAGGGGAGGAGGCTTCCCATCCCCCGGGCGCGGGGGGAAAGAACCCAGCTTCCATGAAGGCCTTCGTTCTTGGCGCAGGGCTGGGCACGCGCTTGCGCCCGCTGACGGAGCGGCGCCCGAAGCCGATGGTGCCCCTCTACGGAAAGCCGCTGATCACGTTTGCATTTGATCACCTGATCGCCAGCGGGATCACCTCCTTCGCGGTCAACACCCACCACCGGCCGGAAGCCTACCTCCCCATCGGCAATTCGTATCGGGGATGCCGCCTGGCATTCCGCCATGAGCCGATCCTTTTGGATACGGGCGGAGGAATCAAAAATGTCGAGGACCTGATCGGGAACGAGCCGTTTGTGGTTTACAACGGAGATGTGCTCTCGGACTTCCCTCTGCGCCCCGCCATCGAGCGGCACCTCGCCTCAGGAAACATCGCCACCCTCATCCTTCGCTCATCTGGCGGACCGCTGCACATCCAGTGCCGGAACGGGCAGGTGAGCGACATCCGGAATTCGTTGGGAAATTCCAGCGGCCCATCATTTCTCTTCTCAGGAATCAGCATCCTCTCCCCGGAAATCTTTTGCCACATCCCGGCGGGGGAGAAGATTTCGATCATTCCGGTTTATCTGTCCCTCCTCCGGGCCGGGATCGGGATTGGCGGCGAGGTGGTGGATGGCGGGCTCTGGTTCGATCTGGGCGAGCGGTCCGCCTACCTCGGCGCGCATGGGCTTCTTCGCGGACATCGCTTGTCCTATCTCCCTGCCGGCTGGCCGCAGCCGGTTCAGGAGCCAGCGGAGGTGGATCCGTCGGCCCGGGCCATCGGGGCTTGCTCTATCGGGCGCGGCGCAAAAATCGGGCCGGGCGCGATCCTGGAGGATTGCGTCCTCTGGGAAAATGCCGAGGTCCTCCCGGGCGCCCACCTCACGCGATGCATCCTCCGCGATGACAGCGTCGTTGGCGGAACGGCGCTTGATGCGGACTTCTGAAGGCTTCCTTGCCGGGCGGCCCTACCCCCCTGCGGACGGGAAGGGGAACCGGAGCTCATGCGCGCCCGAGCCGAGGGCGAGCGGAGCCTGTCCGCATGCGGGCGGCAGGTCGAGCGCCGCCCGACTGCCGGCTGGCACATCGAGATGGAGGAGCAGCTCGCCCGCCTCAATCTCCCATCCGATGGATGCCCGTCCGAACCCGGTGAGGAGGCTGGCGCGGGCGCGGGTGAGGCTGCCTCCTGGGCGGGGCTTGAAGCGGATGCTGCGGTAGCCAGGCTCTTCGATGTCGAGGCCCGCCACCGAGCTGACCAGCCAGTCGCCAACCGCCCCATAGGCATAGTGGTTGAAGGAGTTCATGCCGTGGTCTTGGAATCCCTTTTCCGGAGTCCAGCCGTCCCATCGCTCCCAGATCGTCGTCGCCCCGTTCTTCACAGGGAAGAGCCACGAGGGGAAGGCCTCCTGCTCCAGCAGGCGGTAGGCAACGTCAAGGTGGCCGTTCGCCTCCAAGACGTGAAGGATGTAGGGAGTTCCTACGAATCCGGTGCCAATCCGGTTGCCATTGCGCACGATCAGCCGGACCAATTCGCTCGCGGCCGAGCTCCGAAGCGCCTCCGGGACAAGGCCGAAATGGAGGGCCAGCACGTAGCCGGTTTGCGTGCCCCCCACGACCAGCCCATCCGGAGTAACGAACCGTCGGGCGAAGGCCTCGAGAATTTCCCGGTGCAGGGCGCGGTAGAGGGCGGAGTCGTCGCATTTTCCAAGGATCCCGGCCGCCTGCGACAGGATGTCGGTGGCATAGGCATAAAATGCTGTGCCGATCAGATCCTTCGGGGTGCCGCCTGAAGAAACTCCGCTGCCGTCAAGCGCAAGCCAGTCGCCGAACCCGCCCCAGCCATCGATCTCGGGATGCGAGCGGATATGATCCTTCACGCGGTGGGCGCCAAGGAAGTCGTGGTAGGCAGCCATCGAGGCGTAATGCTCGCGCAGGATCTCCGTGTCGCCGTAGCAAAGGTAGATTGTCCACGGGCAGATAAATGTTGCGTCCGCCCATGCCGTCCCCCCGTCGCCGGCCGAGCCGAACGACCCGGTGAACGGGATGAATGCCGGCACCGCCCCATCGCTCCCCTGGGCATCGCGCATATCCTGGAGCCATTTATGAAAAAACCCGCGCACATCCATAAAAAATGCGGCTGTGCGGATGAAGACCTGAGCGTCTCCCGTCCACCCGAGCCGCTCGTCGCGCTGCGGGCAGTCGGTTGGCACTTCGAGGAAATTGCTTTTCTGCCCCCAGAGGATGTTTTTGGCGAGCTGGTTGAGCAGGGGGTGCGAGCACTCGAACTCGCCGGTGCGGGGAGTGTCCGAGTGGAGGACGATCCCCTCCAGCGATTCGATTTGAAGATCGGCGGCTGCGCCCTGCCAAGTGATTTCTGCGTAGCGGAAGCCGTGGAATGTGAAGCGGGGCTCCCACTCCTCCAGCCCTTCCCCTTTGAGCGTGTACTGGTCGGTCGCCCGGGCGCTGCGGAGGTTTTCGGTGTAGAGGCTGCCGTCGGGCTTGAGGGTTTCTGCATGGCGGATCTGCAGGTGCAGGCCTCGCTTCCCGGTTGCGCGCAGCCTCACCCGCCCGGAAAAGTTCTGCCCGAAATCGTAGCGGCGGCAGAAGGGCAGCCACGAGACGTCCGGCGGGGCGGCCAACGCGCGGCCCGGCAGGGATTCCATTCGCCTCACGGGAGGTCCTGGCGAGCGCTCGATGACAATATCCGGCGCCGGCTGGATGGTGGCCGGCAGCCAGGCGCCGGAGCAGCCAGGCGAGGACCACCCGCCGAGCTCCCGGCGCGCGTCATACGACTCGCCCATGATGAGGTCGTTCTCGAGGATCGGCCCGCAGGAGTAAGACCAGCCGGCATCGGTGCGCACCAGCACGGCCGGCTGGCCGCCGGAATGCGCTTCGAGGACAGCAAGGAAGCTCGGGTGCTCGCCGTATAGCTGACGGTCCTTCTCCGCGACATGGCCGGAAAACCAGCCGTCGCCCAGGATCACACCGAGGACGTTTTCCCCATCGCGCAGCAGGGAGGTGACATCGTAGGTGCGGTAGTAAACCCGCTGGCGATAATCGGTCCAGCCGGGGGCGAAGACTTCGTTGCCGACGCGGCGGCCGTTGATCTCGCATTCGAAGATGCCCAGCGCAGTGATGTGCAGAAATGCGCGAGCCGGCCCTCCCCCTTCGATGCGCAAGCCGCGCCGGTAGTAAACCGCAGGCGATACCGTCCGCGGGCCGCCGAGCACAGGGGAGCTGATCCAGGCGGCGGCAGAGGGATCGGTCCAGTCAGGAAGGTTTATTGTCGCCGGAGACGTTTTCATCATGGTGGGTTGATCGCGCTTGCCGCAGGATTCATCACGCTAGCAGCGCCCGCCGCGCATCCGCAAGAGATCCGGAAATGAAACCGTTAGCCCGGATAAATAAATGAGTCTGCGCAGGGAGATTTTTCTGTCCCGATCAAGCCAACTTCACGACGAGTTTGCGGCCCATGGCGCGGGCAACTTTTTCCAAAGTCGAAAGCGTGAGGTTTGTCGGTTGGCGCTCATAACGGCAAACCGCGCTGCGCGTCGTTTCAATTTTCCTGTGTCGGAATGATTTTCGACATTGACGTCATGTGTGCCACATGATTATGTGATACACATGAGAAATATTACCCTGAGCGTTGATGAGGACAGTTATCGGAACTGTCGGATTGCAGCCGCGCACCGGGGGACATCGGTCAGCGGGTTGGTGAGAGATTTTTTTCGTTCCTTGCAGGCCGAGAAAGCGGATCCTGGCAGGCAGATTGAGGAGTTGTTTGAGGTGATGGACCGGGAGGGGACCCCAGGGAGGGTCGGGGCACGGGACCGGGATCGATCCAAACTTTATGACCGCTGATTTCTTCATCGACACAAACGTCCTGCTCTACGCCCAATCGAAGCATCCCGAAGAAACCGCGAAGCGCGATCTCGCGAGAAAAACTCTGCGGCGTCCTGGAATCGCGTTTTCCTCCCAGGTGCTCGGCGAGTTTTATGTCAATGCGACGCGCAAGCTTTCGCCGCCGATCAGCCACGATTCTGCCGTCCAGATTTTGCAGAAGCTGGAGGCGTTTCCGATTTTGCCCATCGGGCCCGGCGAAGTTTTCCGGGCACTCGAGATCCGCGAACGCTATTCGATTTCCTACTGGGACAGCCTCGTTCTGGCCGCCGCACAAACGCTGAAGTGTCGCGCGATCTTGTCCGAGGATCTGAACGACGGACAAG
>JBAXXX010000107.1:0-13068 GCA_037127695.1 Verrucomicrobiia bacterium
CTATCCGCCACTTTTAAACCGCCATTTTTACGGAACTTTCAAACCGCCCTCCGCATCGACTGGAGGGCTGGATTGATCTGCTGCTTGCGGCTCGCTTTTTTCGTGTGGCATGGTGGTGGCAACTCACGCTCGCGGGTGAAAGGAAGTCCAGTTCTTATACCCCTCAAAACGATCTGCCGGAGCTGTGGCGCGGGGCTGGGCCAAAAATGAATGCTCGTAAACCGGAAGGGTAAAATCAGAGAGGATTTGGAGAAATATAAGATCCTGCGCCGAAACTGGTTATGCATTTTCTCTCCTGACGGAATCGCGCGAAATGAGCTGCGCCAACGGAGCTCCGGTATTGAATCTCGGGAGACCGCTTCAGAATCCCATGCGGCCCCATCCGGGGACGCCTTCCGGGTCAAGCCCCAGAATCTCCCGTGCGGTTTTGACATAGTAGCGGTAGTTTGCGAGGGGCGTGCCGTTGGGGATGCGGTGATCGAGCCCGAAGACCATTCCTCCGGTGCGCATCATCGGCTGGAGTTTGTATTCGAGCTCGGCCCGGATCGCTTCGCGGTCATGCCGCAGCACATGCTTGTCGATGCAGCCGAGCATCGCCAGCCGGGTGCCGTGGGTTTTCCGCACCTCGACAATGTCCATGCCCGCGGCGGGTTCCATCGGATACGAACACGTCAGCCCCGCATCCACAAACGCCGGCAGCACCGCGTTCATGTTTCCGTCGGAATCCTGCTGGAAAATCTCCGCACCCCGCGATTGGAGAAGATCCCAGTTGCGGCGGTAATACGGCTTGATGAATTCAGAAATCTGTGGCGGCCCGACGAGGCTGCCGGTCTTTCCCGCCAGATCCTCATGGACGGAAAGCTGGTCGATCACGACCTCGCGGGAGATTTCGTCGAGCAGTCGCTCGACCGTTCCGCCGATCGTATCCAGCATGTCGTGGATCAATTCCGGCTCATCGTAATAGGCCATGCAGAGCGCCTCCTCGCCCATGAGTTGGCGCGGCTCGTCAAACCCGCCCGGCATGTGGGCAACAACCAGCGCCCCTTCATTCCGCGCCCGGCGCGCCTCTTCGAGGCATCCGTCGAGGAATCGTTCGGCCGACCAGGCGTAGCGCGGCTTGATCTTCAGCCAAGAATCCATGTCCGTCACCGGATGGTCCATCGGGAGCGTGGCGGTTGCCTTGCAGAGCATCGTGCGGCGTCCGTAGCGGTCCCTCCGGATGACGTGATCCGCATCCTCCTCGATCACCTCGTCCGTTCCGCCCATGAGCCCGGTTGTCACGCGGAGATGGTGGACGCGGACATGGTCGAACCCGAAGGCGGTGAGATCGATTTCCGCCTCGCTGGCGCCCTGGGTCCGCCATTCGGCATCAAGCCCGACAAGCGGCCCCATCAGCTCAACGAACAGCGGGCGTTCCACGTGCCGGCAGAGCATGTAGTTCAAGTATTGGTCGCGAAGGATTTCCATGGTGATTCCTTTCTCAGAATCCCAGTCGGCTTGCGGCGCGGCACGAGGCTGGGACGCGACCTCGGTCCACGAACAGGCGGTCGTAAGCCTCCCCGTCAATGGGCCGGTGCCGCAATCCGGGTCAGCCACGAATGCGGGGAAAGCGCGCCGCAGATCGACTTGGCCAAGTCCATCGTGGCTGGGATGGTCCTTCGGGCCTTGCTGGCGGGAGGGGAGAGCGCTTCCGGGGACACGCCGCCAGCCTTCGACAAACTCGTTCTGGAGATCAAGTCCAGTCCAGGTAAAGAATGGTCTCTGCAGATGATGGCGAGGCGGTGTTTTCTCTCCGTGCCTCAGTTCACACGGGTGTTCCGCCGGACATTCGGGACATCCCTACGGCAATTCGTCATCCTGCAGCGCGTCCTTCGCGCCATTCATCTGCTCCGCGAATCCCGGACCCCGATCCAGGAAATCGCAGCATCTCTTGGCTACACCGATCACTATTTTTTTCACCGGCAGTTCAAGACCCTCGCAGGAGTCACCCCGCTCGAAGTTCGCAGGGGGGCTTCCACCTCCATCGACGAGCAAACCCGAATCCGGCAGTAATTGACACTATCCCATGGCATTCGGTCGGTTGGCCACGCGGCAGTGCTCCGACAAAAGCATTTTCCTGGCCTTTTTACACCTGCCGCCCTCGGCATGAACAAAGCGAATGTCTCAAATGAAGTGTGCAATGGGAGCACGCCCTCAAAGATAGGAACTGCTGATTGAGCCGGACGAGGAACCGGCAAATCTACACCGGTAAAATCGAGACCAAGAATTGCTTGAGACCGTTCAGCTCCTCGGGGCTGGCTACCCCATCTTCAAGAATTGCTTCGATCTGCTCTGCCACAACGCTCATCGGATATGGATCTTCCCCATGCTCGCGCAAGTAGCTCCGGCTGTGGCCGTGAACCGCCTCCGCTTGCGACTCGATGGGGACATCGTGATTGAGCAGAATTTGAAACGGCTCGCCATCACGCTCCCATCCGCGCATTCTTTGGGCGGCAATTTCCACGACCGAAATCGGTTCGCTCAGCCCTGTCGTTTCCGTATCAAGGATGATCCACTGCTCGTTGTTCATGGGAAATTTCTCATAATCTGTGATCGGCATTTTTTCGATGTTTTTCGCGGTTTTTCCTTGATGGAGGAACTCCATCTTGAACGAAATGAGCGACGCCGTTAAGGTAAAGCGCTTATCCTTAACGAAAGAACTTGCTTCGTTAAGACATATTCAGTAAGCTCACAGCCATGAAACGGGGAATTCAAGGGCGATATGCCACGATCTCGACGGTCGGGGAAAAGGCGCAGGCTTTTGTTCCGCTGCCGTTGCCGCCGGACCCACCGGTAGATTGGTCCTCGGCGCTCCAATCCCAATTTGCTGCCGCACATGCAGCCCTCGGGAGGCTGGATGGGATTGCCTCGATCCTGCCGGAAACCACGGTGTTTCTTTACAGCTACGTCCGCAAGGAAGCGGTGCTTTCCTCGCAAATCGAGGGGACGCAATCATCCCTCTCCGACCTCCTGCTTTTTGAGAACGAAGAGGCTCCGGGCGTGCCGATCGATGACGTGCAGGAGGTATCGAATTACGTCGCCGCATTGGAGCACGGGATGAGCCGCCTTCGGGATGGATTTCCGATCTCGCTGCGCCTGATTCGCGAACTGCATGAGATTCTGCTCTCCAAGGGCCGGGGAAGCCGGAAAAACCCCGGCGAGTTCCGCACCAGCCAGAACTGGATTGGCGGGACCCGCCCAGGCAATGCGCGGTTCGTTCCGCCGCCGACCGATGAAGTCATGCCCTGCCTCGACCTGCTGGAGAAATTCCTGCACGACCAGCCGGAGAAAACCTCGCCTCTGATCAAGGCCGCACTGGCCCACGTTCAATTTGAAACCATCCATCCGTTTCTCGATGGCAACGGGCGTGTCGGGCGGCTGCTGATCACGCTGCTGCTTTGCGCTGAAGGAACCCTGCGGCAGCCGCTGCTCTACTTGAGCCTCTTTTTCAAGCGGCACCGGAGCCTTTATTACGACCTTCTCAACCAGATCCGCGAGGAGGGCGACTGGGAGGTGTGGCTGATGTTCTTCTTTGAGGGAGTGGCCGTAACCGGCGAGGAGGCGTTTTCCACTGCCATGCGGCTCATGGAGGTGTTCAAAGCGGACCGCGAGCGAATCGCGGGCTTGGGCAGGGCGTCGGCCTCCGCTCTCGAACTCCACCGCCACTTCCAAGCCCACCCGATCGGCTCGGTTCGCGAAGCGATGAAATCGCTCCGGCTTTCGATTCCGACCCTGCATGCCGCGGCGAAGCATCTTGTCCGTCTTGGAATTCTCCGCGAGTTGCCGACCCGAGGAAAAACACACCTCTTCGCATACGGCTCGTATCTCGATATCCTGAACGAGGAGCCCGGATCGCAGTGACGATTCTGGCTGCGATCACCTTGCCATGTCGTGGATGTCCCCGGAATTATGGACCAATACCGGGGCCGACTGGCCTTCTGGGGTGGCGTTTCCACCCAGCGCACGATGCCCTACGGCACTCCGGAGGACGTGCGCCGCGAGGTCCGGGCGATGCGCGCCCTGGGCCGCGCCGGCGGCTATATCCTCTCTCCCTCCCATGCGCTCGAAGGGGATGTCCCGCTTGAAAACCTGCTCGCACTCATCGAAGAAGCCCGTGCTGAAATTCTTTAGCGCAGCGATATCCGCCAATGCCCTGCCCCTCCTCGTAAGCGCGTGATCAGGACTGCTACGTCGCGAGCTGGCTTAGAAAAAAAGCCGGGGTAATGGCTGGGACAGAGGAATTTACGAAATCATCGACATTCCGGGTGATGATAAAAGTCGATGACGATGCCTTGGCCACCGTAGCAACGGCTGCATCCTCAAAGTCCACAAAAGGAAGTCGTTTGACGGTCGAAAATATCAACGAATCCGGCGGGTCGGTAAACGGTGCGGGGGCTTTTTTACGATTTCTAGGTTTCCATTTGACCAGAATAGGTCATGGTGCCATATTGGCACCATGAGTGTTGCCCATGCACAGAACGCCCGCGTTGTTGCTCGAGTACCCGAACAAATCCGCGCCGCCATCCAGATGGCGGCAGACCTTATCGGATCACCTCTTAACCAGTTTCTTGTGCAAACTGCCTACAAGGAAGCCCAGCAGATTCTGGAGAGAGAAAGCCTTGTGCGCCTCTCGGAATCCCAGGCCAAGCAGGTTTTTTCGCTTCTCGACAAGCCTCCGAAGCCGAACACCAAGTTGAAACGCGCCGCGCAAATCTTCAAGGCCACCGTGCGTGTTTAATCTCGAACCGCTCGGGGAGCAGCACGACCGCGAAGGCTTTGACTGCCGGGTCGAGGCGCTCAACCGTTATCTCTCCCAAGTTGCCCGGCAGCACGAAGCCAAGAGTGTCGCCCGGACCTATGTCCTGACTGATGATGGGAGGACCATTGCCGGATTCTTCGCGCTGACCTTTTGCCAGATTGACGGCGGCACCCTGCCCAAGGCGCTCGCAAAGAAACTTCCAAAGCAAATCCCAGCCATGCGGCTCGGTCGCTTGGCCGTCTCGAAGTCACGCCAGAAGCAGGGCATTGGGCAGATGCTGATTTCCAGTGTACTGGTCATGGTAGAGCGGGCGGAGAAAATCGCGGGTGGAGTTGGCCTGTTTGTGGACGCCAAGGACGATGAGGCCGCCGCCTATTACGCGCAGTTCGGATTTCGCCCATTGGAGGGTGCTCATCTGACGCTCTTTCTACCTATTCAGACGATACGGCAGCATAACGCCGCCGCGCTCTGATGCTAATTTGCCATCCAGCCTGTGGCATGAGCTCAGTGCAGAAAACGCCGATGACATCGCCTGCATTGCCGCAGGAATTGGCGAGCCATCTCGTTACGAGCTGTTCGGTGTTTTTGCTTCGTTGACAGCGCCCATCGGGCGTGAGCATCAAAGACGAAATGGCCGCAGACGCGGTCGAGATTCTTGTTGAAATTGGCGAACCGGTCACTTGGAACGGAAAGACTTTCCCCGCGCTGGTCTCCGATCCCGGGCTGAGCGAAGACCTCGGCCTCGGTGGATTCACCGGCACGGGCGACTTCACGATAAAAATCATGCGATCCGTTCTCGGGAACGCCCGCCCGAAACTTGGGGAAATCATCGGGTGGGAGAGAGCCCGCTACCGGATCACCCGCACAACCGACCACCCGCGCTACCCGATGGTCGTGCTCGTGGTTTCACCGGAGGATTGACCATGCTCGACCACGAACTGGAATCTGCGATCTGCGCAGCCAGGCCGAACACCTGATGAAGAAGGGGATTCGCAAGGCGGGGGTTAAGGGGTAATCTGAGACGACTATGATCCTCCGAGCACTCCTGATATGGGCGCTGATTGCGGCAGCTGAAGTGATCCACGGCATCCTGCGCGTCAAACTGCTCAATCGCCGCGTTGGTGACCGCCGCGCCCGCCAGATCGCCGTATTTACCGGCTCTGCCCTCATCGTGCTGATCGCCTGGTTGCTGACTCCGTGGCTTGGCGCATCGCACGCATCGCAATGCTTTTGGATCGGAGGTCTGTGGTTTGTCCTCATGCTTGCGTTCGAGTTGTGGCTGGGCCGGTTGTTTGGGTTCTCATGGAAACGACTGGCGTCGGATTTCGACTTTCGCAAGGGGGGCCTGCTCTCAATCGGGATGGCTGTTCTCTGGCTCGCCCCCTGGATCGGTGCAAAGTTGCACGGTCATCTCTGATTGACACGCCACCATCGGCGTGTCTGCATCAGCCAAAGCCGTCTTTGAAGCCGACTCGTGGAAACTCGACGCGGCACTTCTGCGTATTCAGGGCTCGATGCTCCGGTTACAGCGGGGTGTGGCTGGCGTTTTCGTGGCATTCAAATCGTTGCAGATAGCCGGGCAGGTTATCGGAGCGCAGTTTGACCAGGTCAAACAAGCTTTTGATTTGGGCGGCGAGCTCAATGACCTGAGAGCACGCACGGGCATTGCGGTTGGCGACATTGCCGTGCTGCGGCAGGAATTTTCCAACGCTGGCAAATCCGCCGAGGATGTCGGCCCGGCAAACATGCGGATGCGAGGAACTGGCATGGCTAAGGAATCCGTACACGAGCCCCAACGGGCACGCTCAGCGGATGGTCGGTGGCTTTGACAAGCTTTTGCGTCCCATCTGGAAACACCTCAAATATCCCTCCTTCTCCGCTCACCAGGGATGCCGAGAACATCACACGCTCTCTGGATTAGCCATCCAACGTGTTTCCTGTGCAGATCTCGGAATGCGCCCAGCGCAGGGATTTGTTCACGCTGGTCAATCTCAGCTCACGCCTTGGGCAATCAGACGCAAACCGAAGCGAGCGTTTTCCCGCGCTGCGGTGTGCTGTGCTCTACGCATGGCCTTGTCAGCCTTCTCCTGAAACGAAGATTTGGCGCTTTTAATCGCAATTGAGCGCTTTGATTTGGTTTTAGATACGTTCATCAATCTGATGCTCAATGAGTTCCGTCGAGTTCCCTTTCCAATGTGTCACCAGATCGCGGACGAAGCACTCTGGATCGTCCGGCGACACGACGAACGTGCGACGGTCGTAACGAAGGACGACCGTGCGGCTCAGATCGGTCACGAACGCGCGGTAGGATTTCAGATTCTTGCTCCAATACCAGCCGGTGAAGGAAAAGAACCCCCCGTTGCCGCATGTCCGGAGGCTGCGGCGCATGACCCCCGGTTCGAAGGTTGCCGATTGCAGCCCCTCGCGGGGAAGGCGCGTGGTCCAGAACAGCCGGCGCACAAGGATGGCGGCGGGCGTGATCGTGTAGCCGCGCACGGTGAAGAGCGCACAGATGGGCGGCAACGCGAGCGGCAGCCAGCGGAGCCACATCCCCAGCCCGCCTCCATTTTTGTCAGCGGGGAGAAACGGAAATCCGAACGTGATGCCAAGACACAAGACCGCGGCGAGGGCCGACACGACAATCAGCGAAGTGCTCCAGGGAGCTTTGTAGGTTTTCATGGGTTGGCTTTTGCCGTGCCGCTCACTTGATGAAATATCCGGCGGCCTTCCATTGGCAATCCTTTTCCTGGACCAACGTGACGGTTTCGATAGCGGCAGCCTTCCCCGCAAAGGACGTATCGAATTTCGCCACGAGATAAGAAGCATCCGGCATCCCCGGCAGCGAAGGCATCGGTTGTGTCGAGGTCGCCCTGCGGGAAATCAAGGTGCCGAGCGGGCGGCGAACTTTCTCCGCCATAGCCACCCAATCCTCGCGCGTGACCGCATGGTGGAAACCATCCGATGCCGCTTCCCAACTCCGCGCATAGTCGCCGCTGTCCATGAGCGCGAGCCAGTCTTGGATAATGAGTTGATCCTTCGAGACATTTTCCGGTGTTGGATGAGAAAGAGCAGAGGCTGGTGCGGCGGCAGGCGGTTCAATCATCAGCCGCAACCCGGCGTCCAAGTGTTCCTTCTTCGCTGCTTCGAGCATTCTTGTTGCTGCCGCGTCGCTCTGCCCTGACTGCACCACCATTTCCGCCCATTTTTCTGCCTGGTCGAACTTCTCTTGCAGCAAATACAGGCGTGCCAGCCCATAATACGCTGCTGATGCTCGCTGTGATGCGGCCTTGAGCAGCCATGTCTCGGCCGGTTCGTATTTGCGTTGCGACAGATAAATCTGTCCAAGACCGTTCAGTGCCGCAGGGTGGTTCGGCTCCAGCTTGACTGCCGTTTGAAACGCCTTTTCGGCCACCGCATTGTTCCCGGAGTTAAAGGACGCCCACCCCAGGCCGCTCCAAGCGTTGGCATCCGTGGGAGAGAGCTTCACGGCCCCGTCAAACTTGGCGATGGCCTCGCTCCAGTGCTGCGCCTGCCAGAGCTGCCAGCCTTCCTGTGTCAGTTGGGTGGCGGAGCTCGCGGCCGCATCGGATTTTGGAGCGGGCACCTTCCACAATAAAAACGACGAGCCGACGAGCATCAGCGCCAACATCGCACACAGGACCAGGAGGAGCAGCACGCCGCAGCCAATCAGGAAGCCTTTGCCGGCCGAACTCATTCCTGGCGACTGAGCCCGGTTTCGCGTCAAATCCGGCGCTTCATCGGGATGGCTTGGGAGGTTCTCCGGCTTGATGTCGCGGTGGACGATCCCCTTGTCGTGGGCGAACTGGAGGGCGTCGCAGATCGGCGGGATGATCGCCAGCGCCTGCTTGGGTTCCAACTTTCCGTCGCGCAGGAGGTCGCGAAGGTTCACGCCATCCACGAATTCCATGACGATGTAGAAGAGCCCGCCGGTTTCACCGTAATCGAAAACGGTGACGATGTTCGGGTGGTTCAGGCAGGCGAGCGTCTGGGCCTCGCGGGCAAAACGCTCGGCGAACTTTTCTTCGCCCACGCGTTCCGGGGGCAGGATCTTGATCGCGACGAGCCGATTGAGGGATTTTTGCCGGGCTTTATAGACGACGCCCATGCCGCCGCGTCCGAGGCATTCGAGGATCTCGAAGCCGGGAAACTTGTCAGCGATTTCCGCCGGGGTGAGGGGAGGGGACACGGGGTTCCCGCCATCGGCGGCCGTCCGCGAGGCAAGCGCCTGGCGGATCAGGCAGGACGGGCAGAGTGCCTGCGGAGAGTTCGGCGGCAAGGGGATTCCGCAGTCGGGGCAGGTCGGGTGGGGAAGTTGGTCGGACATAATAGTTCTGACTTCCTCAAAATCGCGGGACCGGAATTGTTACACGAAAAATTTTCATCTGGCGAGCGCGGCGAAGAGCGACTTCATTTCCTCCTCCACGGTATCCGGGGATGCGAGCGTGCGGGCGATCTCGTCGGTGAGCAATGCGCGGTAGCGTTTACGGAGGCGGTGGACGGCAACCCGCGCCGCCCCCTCGCTGAGGCCGATGCCGGCGGCCAGTTCATGGTAGGCGATCCGGGACGAGTCTGCGGTCAGGCAGGGTTTGAGCCGTTCGAACTGCGCGGCGTTCCCCTCGTTGCGGCTGGCCGAGTCCAAATCCCCCAGCACCTTGCCCAGAAGCGCGAGCGCCCACTCGCGATCGAACAGCCGGTCGGGGCTCCGATCATCCGTCGGCTCGAGATTCAGATCGGTGCAGACACTCCTGTAAGGGAGGACGTTCGGGCCAGCACAGCATTCGGGTAAACAACCAGTGGCGCATCTGTTTTGAGTGGAATAACGGCAGCGCGAGTAATGTTGAAATCGTTGACTGCCACTAAAATGCCATGAAAAAGAAACCTCATCTCAGCAACATCGCGCCAGGAGAAATCCTCGTCGAAAATTTCATGAAGCCGCATCGATTGAGACAGTCCGCTCTGGCGTCAGCACTGGGCGTCATGCCGATGACCGTCAACCAGATCGTTCATGGGAAACGCTCCATCTCTGCGGAGGTGGCCCTGCGACTGGGACGATTTTTCGGTATCAACCCGCAGTTCTGCTCAACCTGCAATCCCACTATGATCTGGAAAAGGCAGAGGATGCGATCGGCAGCAAAATCCGGCAGGTAAGTCCGCTCAAAGCGGCGTGAGATTTTAAAATGACTGAAAATTGGGGACCTCCTGCTCTTGGGGATTCGAAGAACAGCCAAATCTGTCCAGTCATCGGAGGCGATGTCCCTGAATGCGCCGGCGTCTTTTTCAAAACGCTGAGTTGAGCCGTTTCGAAGATTGGTCGATGCGCTCCTGTTTGGAGTCACTTGATCCAATGGATCTCCGGCGGCGCATGCTGCACCGTCCGTTGGAACGGAATTTTCGGCAAGCCGAAAGCCAGGCAATAGCCGACGACATGGTCGTCGGGAATGCCCAGCCATTCCGTTGCTTCCGGCACGAGCTCAGCAAGCGTCCAATAGGCGAGCCCATCCCAAACTGTTGCAAGCCCACGCGTGTTGGCAAGCAGCTCGAAATAACTCAGTGCGATGATGCCATCGACTTGAGGGGTCGCAGCGTTCTGCGGGGCTGAGGTGACCACAAAATGCGGCGCGCCCCGGAAGAGAATGTCTATTTGATCCTCTTTCCACGCTCGGGGAAAGTCTGCGAACGATTCGCGTCCAGGTGGAAGAGATCCCGTTGCAGAGGCCTTTTCGATGCCGTCCAGGAGCCTGTCGCGGAACACGTCGAGCTTGGAATGGTCGTCAATGACGGTCCAGCGGACCCCACGGGAATTGCGGCCCGTAGGGGCGGCGCTGGCGATTTGCAGCATCTCGCGGATCTGTTCCGAAGGCACATTTTTCCGTTGATACGAGCGGTTGGAGCGCCGCCCCCTCAAGAGAACCTCCATGCTATGCGGAGAGGGAAGATTTCCCGCAAGCAGCAAGCTCGCTTGCGGGTTGCGACCGAGGATGGAAATGGCAGCGTGCGGGCAAATCGCAAGGCAGTGCTGGCAGCGGTAGCACCGGTCGGATTTCTCCGCGGTCAACTGTACAGGCCCTTCCGAGGGAAGGGCCAATATCTTGGCAGGACAATCGCCCACGCAGCGTCCGCAGCGGTTGCACAGTTTTGCATCGACAGAAAAATCGAGAGCAGGAAGAGATTCCATGGAGCGGTTGAGTGGAAAACGAAGGGCCGCCATTCTCAGCTCACGCTTAGGCAACCAGACGCAGCCCGAACCATGCGTTTTCCCGCGCTGCAGTGTTCTGTGCACTACGCATCGCCTTGGTCGTCTTTCCTGCCCCATTCGGGCCGGCAATGGCATGAGCTGGTTGGTTTGGCATGCGTGCACAAAGCGTGCCGCGCGCCAGGGAACCGCTTGCGTTCGCGCCAGAGAATGACGCCGGCAAGGAGGAGCGCGGCGAGCACTGCGCGGGATTCGGGAACGGCTATCGGAACGAGCTCGCCGGTGGCGAGAAGCTGCGCGCGCGAGTAGCCGCTGAATGAGATCGAGGAAAGCTGCGCGAGGGTGAGCGCGGTAGAGCCAGTTCCGAAAAAGATCTGGCCGGCAGTGCCTCCGAATCCGCCGGTTCCCGACCACCCGTAGATGGTGAGGGTGGCGGTCGGGCTCCATGCGGCGAGGTTGCTCGCGCCAAATTGCAGGTTATGGATGCCCGATCCCAGGGTGATCGCTGAGTCGGATGTCAGGGTCAGAGCGCCGAGGGTTTCTGAAAATCCCGAACCGGTCGAGAATGTTCCGCCGGCAAGGGTGATCGCGGTCGTATTGCCGATCTGGTTTGAGCTTTCGAGCAGGAGCGTGCCGCCAGAGTTCAGCAAAATCGCGCCCGTGCCGACCGCGTTTTGCCCGGCGGTTTTTGCAAGCGCGAGGGTTCCTCCGCTTACCGTGGTGGTGCCGGTGTAGGTATTGTTCCCTGCTGCGCCCGACAAACGGAGAGTGCCCGCATCGGTTTTCACGAGTCCGCCGACACCTGAGACGACCCCTGCGTAAGTCAGCGTGGTGCCGGCGTCCGGAGCGAACGTGCCGCCTCCGGCGTTGAGCGTGATCCGGCGGTTGGCATTCAGTGTGAACGAAGTGGTGGTGTCGAGCGTGCCGCCGGCAAACCGGAGCTGGCCGGCTGTGGCCGCCGCCGGTGCGGCGCCTAGGTTGTTGTCGGCGTTGATCGAGAGCGTGCCCCCATTGATCTCCGTGCGCCCGGCGAAGGTGTTCGCGCCCGATATCGCGAGCGTGCCGGTGCCGGTTTTGATCAGGACCGCAGCCGTCGAGCCGGACATCACCCCGGTCATCGCGGTGGCCCCCGCGCCGGTGACCGTGAGCGTGTTGTTCCCGGTCATCGCTCCCGAGAGTGTCAGGCGGCCCGCATCGCTTTGGATCGTGGCCGCCGCCGCGCGCAGGATCGATCCGCTCAGCGTGTTGTTGTCGGAGATGTTGCGAAGGGCACCGGTGCCAGAAATTCCGGTCCCACTGATCGTCAGGTTCTCAGTTACCGATAGCCCGCCCTGGATCTGGAGCTGGGCCCCGCTGGAGATGGTGGTCGCGCCGGCGGAGGTTCCGAGGGCCGAGGAGTTTTGGATATTAAGCACGCCGGCGGAGAGTGTGGTCGCGCCGGCGTACGTGTTGGCGCCGGACAGCGTGAGCGTGCCGTTGCCGGTTTTCCGGAATGCGCCCGCGCCGGAAATCACCCCCGCAAACGATCCTGCGGGCGAGGTGCCATTGCCGACGTAAAGCGTGCTGCCGGTCGAGAGCACAACTGAAGCGGTGCCGGCGGTGGCGTTGAGCGCCCCGATCGTCTCGCTCCGCGAAGCGTTCAGCGTCAGCCGTCCGTCCGAAGCGATCGTCACCGCAGCCGCATTGGCGATTTGATCGTTGTTGACCACCGTCACGCCGGCGCTGCCGGCCGCACCGGTTCCGTCTCCGATGGTCAAATTTCCAGCAACCGCAGCGATCCCGGCGGTTTTTGAAAGGCTGAGGATTCCCTCGTTAACTTGGGTGGCTCCCGCAAACGTGTTTGCTGCGGCGCCGCTCAGGGTCACGGTCGCATTCCCGTTTTTGACAAAGCCGCCGCCGCCGGAAACCGCGCCACTGAAGACGACCGAGTTCGCCGCGTTGACCGTGATGCTGTTCCCGTTGTTCGCTATGGTGCCGCTGAGGGTCAGCGCACCGGCGGAATCGCGATTGACCACCAGGTTGTCGTTGAGCGAGAGCGCGGAGGCGGGCGTCGAGA